>QHYO01000704.1 GCA_003224135.1 Acidobacteriota bacterium
CGAACGTTCAGCCTCTGTAAACCGCTTTAAGTCTGTTCAAACGGGCGACCCGAGCAATTGGGCCGCCCGTTTTCTTTTTGCGCGAGCCGGAGCGCGCGCAACGGGCCTGAAGACACGCGAGTTGCTGTTTCCGCTACACCTATCCCATTGGTTCTATTGCTTCCTGCAGCGCTCGCTTTCACGATTGAGGGATACCAGGATTCATCGGGCCCGAACCGAGTCCCAGAATGGGATTCTTCGAAATGGCGAAGGAGCAGGACGCATGAGCGCCGCAATCCTCAATCGGGAACAACTCGACAAGCTGGAGCGCCGCGAACTGCAGCTGACAATCCTTTCCGTCGTCTTCGTTCTCGTCTTGGCTGGCGGCCTGGCCGCTTTCATGTACCCGTTGGTTTTCGTTCACCCCGACGGCAACAGGTGGACGCTGCGTGTGGCATTCTTCGGGTTCTGCGCGCTGGTTGCTCTCTTCATCGGCTATTTTCTTGACCGGCAACGAACGGTGCGGAAATTGAAGCAGCATCTGCTGGCGGAGGTTGAACGCAACGTCGCGCTCAAGCATCAGGCCAACATGGACCTGTTGGGGTCCATGCCCGACGCAAACCAGTTCTGGGACCGGCTGACGATGGAATTTCGCCGCTCCAAAACCATGCAGAAGACGCTTTCGCTTGTGCTGTTGAAAGTGAATAAGGGCAATGGCAAGAGCCCCGATATGTCCGCGGTCGGGAGCGCTTGCGCAAAGGCGATGGCGCGCCGTCTGCGTCCCACTGATTCTATTTTTCGGCTTTCTCCTGATTTGTTTGGCGTGGTGTTGCCAGAGACGGACTCCATGAACGGTAAACGCGTCGCTGTCCGCTTGCAGGAAGAGCTGCAAAACGCACGCACCGCTTTCGGCGTGATCTTTGAGCTGAACGTCTACAATTATCCGGAGGATGTGGTGAGCGCGCACGAGATGGAAGATCTGGTGAAGTCGCTCCTGCCGGAGCAGCAAACCTGGGACGCTGGTGTTCCGGCGCTGGCCGAATAGCCATTGGCGGGGAAACGGAGTATAGGCCAATGCAGTACCGACGCTTCGCGAATCCATTGACCCGCAACCGGAAGGCTCCGTACCATCAATAAATGCAGTCCTGCTACTCATTGTTGGTGATGGCCCTGATTTCGGCAGCGGGCGCAGGCTGCGACGACGCCGGACGAAGGCCCATCCAAGCCCGCCCTGCGGTTGAGCCGCTTGCGGCAACCTACACATCGGCAACGGCTACACCACCTGCCCCACAGCTCGGCACGACACAGGATAAGACGCAACGTACCCTGCAGTTGGCTCCTTTGCCGCTATGGAGCCGGGACAGACAAGCTCCAACCTCGCTGCTTCCCGCGATTCCAGATGGCAGAAACCTGCTGATCGCCAGAGTGGAGGAGAAGTTTGCCTCCGGCGAAGCGAACTTCAAGGCCGGGCACCTCGACGCGGCGCGCCGCGATTTCAACGATGCCGTCGATTGGATGCTCGAGGCCGGCTACGACCCAAACAGCGATCCGAGGCTCGGCGAACTCTTTCACCGCGTTATCGACACCGTTTATACCTATGAGCTACAAGCGTTTCGCGCGGGCGACGGCTTTCAGGAAACACCAGCCGTTCCTGCACCGATTGACGAAGTTGCGGAAATGACGTTCCCCGTCGATCCTCGACTGAAGGATCGCGCCGAACAAGCCGCGAAGAACATTTCGCACGACCTGCCGCTCACCGTGAATGACGAAGTCTTGTCGTTTCTGAATTTTTTCCAGACGCCGCGTGGAAAGGCGATTGTCGAAACTGGCCTGCGGCGCTCCGGTCGTTATCGCGAAATGATTTCGCGCGTGCTCAAGGAAGAAGGCGTTCCACAGGACTTGATCTATCTGGCGCAGGCGGAAAGCGCATTTCAACCTCTGGCGCTGTCACGCGCCGGTGCTCGCGGCATCTGGCAATTCGTGCCCTGGCGTGGAAACGAGTATGGCCTGAAGCGTTCCTGGTGGGTCGATGAGCGCCAGGATCCAGAAAAAGCCACGCGCGCCGCCGCGCAGCATCTTCGTGATCTCTATGGTCTTTTCGGAGACTGGTATCTGGCGATGGCTGCATACAATTGCGGACCCGGCAACGTGCAAAAAGGCGTTGAGCGCACCGGCTATGCCGATTTCTGGGAGCTGTACCGCCGCAACGTTCTTCCGCGCGAGACCAAAAATTACGTCCCTATCATCGTTGCCCTGACGCTCATTGCGAAGGACGCCGCGCATTACGGCATTCGCACCGAACTCGAACAGCCGGTTCCGTCCGATCTCGTCAAACCCGGGCGTGCGATTGACCTGCGTCTCGTCGCCGAGACCATCGATGTGGATGTCGAGACGCTGCGCTCGCTGAATCCATCGCTGCTGCGCATGGCCACGCCGGATGATCCCTCCTTCGCGCTCCATTTGCCCAAAGGCACCGCGGAAAAGTTCTCCGGCGAAATCGCCGACATCCCCCCGGAAAAATGGGTCAGCTGGCGGCGGCACCGGGTGGAAGCGGGCGAGACACTCACTTCGCTGGCCAAGAAGTACCACGTGACGGCGCCGGCCATCGCTGCTGCGAACAGCCTGGGCAGAAGCGATGTGCTGAGCCCTGGCGACAAGCTCATTATCCCGGCTTCGCAACCCGTGGGCGAAACCAAGAGCCGCCTGGTGCGCTACCGCGTGCGCAAGGGCGACACGCTTGGTGGAATCGCCGACCAGTTCAGCGTGAATCCAGAACAGCTTCGCAAATGGAACGGCCTGAAGACCGCCAGGGTCAGCCGGGGCATGGTTCTTCGCGTCTACACCATTGGCGGGGCTCCTGAAGCGGTACCGGTCCGGAAGCGTTCGACGAAGAAGACGAGCCCCGGCGTCAGCACCGCGTCCTCTTCCACGCGAACGCGGAAAACGCCCTGACGCCGCACTTTTCGCAGATTTCCCGCGCCTTTTATGCAATTGTTAGACGACGCTCCGGCAAATTCCGCGTGCCCGAAACCCTTCCCGCCTGCCCGCCGTCAGAATCCTTGACATTGCCCTCTGAATACGGTACGAACGCGAAAGTAGTTTGCTGGGCACGCAAGGGCTGCACACCGTGCTCCGCCCCGATACGTCGGGCTAGTTTCTCCCAGGGGAGGATGGAATGGATTTAGAGAAGGATCATTTCGATGACGAGACGGAGCTGTCTCCGCTGGAAGAAGAGGATCTGGGCGGGGATTCCGATGAAATCGCCGACGCCGAAGAAGAGCTGATCGTGGCGGACGACGATTCGGACGAGGAAGAGGGTACGCCTGCGGCGAAGCCAGCCGGAAAGGCAGCCGCGAAGAAGCCGGCAGCCCCGAAACCAGCAAAGAAACAGGCAGCTTCCAAAGTGAAGCCGAAAAAGGCTCTCAAGAAGAAGGCCGCCAAGCCAAAGAAAAAGGGCAAGCCCAAGAAGGCTGCCAAGACGACCAAGAAAAAGAAGAAGCGCTAACCCTTCTCGAGCTTACCGACTGGCCCGGCCACACGACCGGGCCAGTTCCATTTTCCTGCCGCAGGTTTCGGCAATCACTGCGGCGCGACCATCGGTAGGGTTCTGAATTGCCACTTCGCGCTCCCACAGATACCACGCGGTGATCGTAGCTCAACGTCACGTAGCACATGGAGCGAATGGCAATCGAGTCGTTGATCACAACTGGACGCTTTTCGATCGCGCCCAACCCAATAATGCCGACATTGGGTTGGCTGATCACCGGCAAGCCAAACAAACCGCCGAACACGCCGGGATTGGTGATCGAGAACGTCCCTTCCTGCACTTCTTCCGGCCTTAGTTTTTTCGAACGCGCGCGTTCCGCGAGGTCATTCAATGTGCGCTGGATGCCCAAAATATTCTTTTCGTCGGCGTTTTTGACTACCGGCACAATCAATCCCCAGTCGAGCGCCACCGCAATACCGACATTGATCTCCTTATGCAGCACCACGTTTGTTCCGTCGAGTGACGCGTTCAGCGTCGGAAACGCGCGCAGCCCGTTCACCGCCGCCTTCACGAAAAAGGGCATGAAGGTTAGCTTCGTCTCATAGCGCTCTTCAAATTCGGCCTTGGATTTCGCGCGCAGCGCAGCAACTTTCGTCATGTCGATTTCGTCGACCGAGTACACGTGCGGAGACACATGCACCGACGCTACCATATGCTCGGCAATCTTGGTCCGCATCACCGAGAGCGGCTGCACCTCGTAATTGCCGAAGTAGAGTCGCTCGCGCGGAACAGCGAGTTGCAGCGCCGGAACATACTGCGTGCCATGCGCCGCGGGTCCGCCGCCAGCCAAAGGAGCCGGTGCCACCGGGGGTGGAGGAATTGTCGCGGGCCGCGACGATGGCGTCGCGACGGAAGCAGGCTCTGAATATGGGGCGGCTGTGCCGGTCGGTTGCGCGGTCAGATCTGCGCGCTGTCCGGCGGTCGCGGGCGCGGGCCCGCCACCTGCTATTACCGCCTCGATGTCCTGTTTGCTGATTCGTCCGCCAGCGCCCGTACCGGACAGGCTCGTGAGATCGATCCCGTGTTCCTTCGCCATGCGGCGAACCAGCGGCGAACTGTGGATGCGCGCACCTTCCCTCGCGGGCGCGGCTGCTGCCCCAGGTGCGGCTTGTGGCGTGGGGACAGCAACCGGTCCTGGCCTTGCCGCTGGCGCTGGTGCCGGTGCAGCTGCTGGCTTCGGAGCTTCCGGCCTCGCGGCAGGCGCAGGCGTTACTGCGGGAGCAGAAGCTTCAGGAGCAGGAGTGGCAGCCGCTCCACTGGCTCCGTCAATGGTGGCCACGACCGTGTTGATGGGCACGGTCTGCCCTTCCTTCACCTTAATCTCTTTGAGTACTCCCGCGGACGGCGATGGAATTTCCGCGTCCACTTTGTCCGTTGAAATTTCAAACAGCGGCTCGTCGCGTTCGACTTTGTCGCCGGGCTTCTTCAGCCACTTGGTGATTGTCCCTTCAAAAATGCTTTCCCCCATCTGGGGCATTACGACATCAGCAGCCATGTTGTCTCCTCTGACCTGCCACTACAAATTTCGAAGAATCCTTCTCAGTACTTTGCCAGCGTGCGCGCGGCGTGCAGGACCTTCTCCTTATTCGGCAGAAAATATTCTTCGAGCGAAGGCGCATACGGCACGGGCGTATCCAAAGCTGTGACGCGCATCAATGGCCCGTCCAAATCGCCGAACGCGCCTTCACAGAGTATCGCCGCGATCTCTCCGGCAATGCCTCCGGTTTTTGTGTCTTCGTGTACCACCAGGCATTTGTTCGTTTTCCGCAACGACGCCAGAATCGTTTCTTCGTCGAGAGGCAAGAGCGTGCGCAAATCAATTACTTCCGCGTGGATGCCTTCCCGTTCGAGCTCCGCCGCCGCTTCAAGAGAAGTATGCATCATCGCGGCGTAGGAAATGATCGTCAGGTGTTTCCCTTCACGCCGTACGACGGCTTTTCCAATCGGCACCGTGTAGTCTTCTGTCGGCAATTCTTCCTTGATACGCCGGTACAAGAATTTGTGCTCAAAGAACAGCACCGGATTGTTGTCGCGCACCGCCGCTTTCAACAGGCCCTTCGCGTCATACGGCGTCGAAGGATAAATCACCTTCAGCCCGGGCGTGTGCACGAAATACATTTCGGGATTAGCCGAGTGAAACGGTCCACCATGCACCCCGCCGCCGGAAGGCCCTCGGATGACGATCGGCGCAGGGGCATTCCAAAGGTAGTGCCCCTTGGCCACAAAATTCGTGATCTGGTTGAAGGCGCACACAATAAAATCGATGAACTGCATCTCCGCGATGGGACGCAAGCCGAGGTAGCTCATCCCGCACGCCGCGCCAACAATCGCAGATTCGCTGATCGGCGTATCGATCACGCGCTCCCAGCCAAATCGTTCGAGCAATCCTTCGCTGGTCTTGAACGCTCCGCCATAGACGCCAATATCTTCGCCGATCAGCACCACCGCTGGATCACGCTCCATCTCTTCATACATGGCTTGCCTGATCGCCTCGAGGAAGGTGACCTGTGTTCCCAGCTCAGCTTGAGACCCGTTCGCCTTCCAGGCCGTTGTCATCGCCGTGCCTTTCTGGCCGACGATTTCCCGGAAACCACAGCAGGCTTTGCAGATTTCTTCGGCGTTGCTTTTGCACTCTTGGATTTCACAGGTCGCGGCTGCGCTGGAGGCCTGATCGTTTCCGCCACTGCTTCCGGTACTTCCGTATCTTTGCTCTGCTCCTCGTGCTTCTCGGTGTCGCCAAAATGAATCGGCGCGCTTCCGCCGCCGGAAGCTTTTCCGCTTCCAAATCCCTTCACTGTCCAGACTGCAGGCACACGCGACTTTGGTGGCGTTACTTCCGCGATGGGCCGCTCCCATTTCGGGGCAACTTTGTGGCAATCGTCGCCTGTGCAGTAGACGCCTTGCGCCGCGAATTCGGCCGGAGGTAGCGGCGAATTTTCCGCAAAATCGCGCTCCGCCGAGAGCAACGTCTCGATTTTTTCGTCGATCTGTTTTTTGTTGTTTGCGTCCAGCAGTTTTTCGGCACTCAGGAATTTTTCGTACAACGCAATCGGATCACGCGCTTCCCAATACGCACGCATTTCTTTCGGCACATACTCCGCCGGATCGTGCTGCGCGTGGCCGAGCCGCCGAAAGGTTTTTACCTCAATTAAAATTGGCCCTTCGCCGTTTCGCGCACGGTCCACCGCTTCCTTCGCGGTCGTATAAACCGCTACCACATCGTTGCCGTCCACTACGTAACTTGGAATCCCGTACGCCTTTGCGCGATCCGCAAGATTTTCAAGTGGTACTTGCCGCTTCACCGGTGTCGAATATGCCCACTGGTTATTTTCCAGCACCAGCACAAAGGGCGCTTGCTGCACCGCGGCAAAATTCATTCCCTCATGAAACACGCCGGTCGAGCTTCCACCGTCGCCAATCCACGTCATAGCCACAATTTTTTGCCCAAGATAACGGCCGGCGATCGCTACGCCGGTCATCACCGGAATCAAGTCGCCCAGCATCGAAATCGGCGAAACGATGTGCAGATTTTCCAAGTCGCCAAAATGACTCGTTCCGTCCTTGCCTTTGGTCGGCGAATCGTATTTCGCCATGTGCTGCATGAAGACGTCCCGCGGTGGAACTCCCTTGACCAGCAGCGCGCCGATATTGCGAATCATCGGCGCCAGCCAATCTTTTTTCTCGAGCGCGTACGCAGTCCCGACCGACACGGCTTCCTGCCCCAAACTCGAATACAGTCCGCCCACAATTTTGTTCTGGCGGAACAGCTTCACCATGGTGTCTTCCACGGCGCGATTCAACCGCATGAAGTAGTACAGATCCAGATATTGCTGCCGCGTCAGAGCTTTCTTCATTCGTACCCCAAATCCTGCACTCCAGTCATCAGGAGCCTCGCGTGCGCTAGGCTGAAACCGGCAACGCCTGCTCGAATACTTCGAGCCTCTCGAAAAGCTCGTCGCGCTGCACGGTTCGAACGGTCAAGCCAAAAACTTCGCCCAGGTGCTTCGCCAATAGAGGCTTCGACTCACTCAGTGAAACATTTCGCGCCAATAACTTTTCGAGCGATGTCGCTTTGCGCTCCGCGATCCCGCACGGCACTATCAGTTCGAAATAACGCAAATCCGTCGCGACGTTGTATGCAAAACCGTGTGACGTCACCCAGCGACTGATATGTACGCCGATCGCCGCCAATTTCTCCTCCACACCAGTTTCGCCTACCCAGATTCCCGTCTTTCCCGCTTCTCTCCTCGCGTCAATCCCCAGCTCCGCGGTCGCACGAATCATGGCGTCTTCAAGCGACCGCACATACCACACCACATCCCGACGGATCGCGCCGAGATTCAAAATCGGGTAGCCAACAATCTGTCCCGGGCCGTGATAGGTAATGTCTCCGCCGCGTGTCGTCTCAAAATATTCCACGCCTTTTTGCCGCAAAACACTTTCGCTCGCCAGCAGATTCCTGCGCTTCCCGCTCCGCCCCAAGGTAATCACATGCGGATGCTCGCAAAACAGCAGCACATCCTCGATCGCGCCGGCCTTCCGGGCCGCAACCACCCGCTTCTGCAGTTCCCACGCTTCGGCGTAACCAATGAGCCCCAGATCGATCTGTAGACAACCGCTCACACTCAACTCCTATTCTTCTTCACTGCTCGCAGGTCACCGGTCGCTTCTTTTACACATTGATTTGCAATCCGCGCACTGACGCAAACGCGTCGCCCATCGCTTCCCAAACTGTTGGATGCGCGTGCACCATATTCATCAAATCGTCGATGGTGCCTTCGAGGTTCAACACCGCCGCTGCTTCCGCCAGAATTTCTGTCGCCAGCGGCCCGATGATGTGAATGCCCAAGACTTCGCCGTACTTCTCCTCGCTTACAACCTTGATGAACCCGCCGTGATTCCCCAGAATCGTGGCCTTGCTGTTCCCCACGAAAGGGAACTTGCCCACCTTGACTTGGTAGCCCGCCTCCTTCGCCTGCTTTTCCGTCAAGCCGATGGAACCAATCTGCGGCTCGCAGTATGTCGCATTCGGAATGCGATCTTTCCGAATCTGCTGCGTGGGCTTGCCTGCAATGTGGGTTACCGCGATGATGCCTTCCATCATGGCCGCGTGCGCCAGCTGTGGCATGCCCGCTACGATGTCGCCAATGGCGTACAAACCTTTTTCTGCCGTTTCCATATTCTCGCCGACGTGAACAAATCCGCGCTCCAGCTTCGCTTTCGACTTTTCCAAGCCGCAATTCTCCGTCATCGGCATGCGTCCCACGGCCAGCAAAAGCTTTTCCGCCTGCAGCGTCTGCTTTTTCCCATCCTTGTCTGTAAATGTGACGGTCACGCCTTTCGCATCTTTCTTCACGCTCTCCACTTTGCAGCTCGTCTGTATCTGAATGTTTTTCTTGCGGAAGGACTTATCGAGTTCCGCTGAAATTTCCTCGTCTTCCACCGGCACCACGCGCGGCAGGGCCTCCAGGATCGTCACCTGCGTGCCAAATGAGTTGTAAATGGACGCAAACTCCACGCCCACGGCACCCGCTCCCACAACAATCAGCGTCTTTGGAATTGCCGGTAATTCGAGTATCGAGCGGTTTGTCAAAATCGCTTTGTGGTCCGGATCGATTCCCGGCAAAGACCGGGCCTCACTCCCACTGACCATCAAAATGTTTGACGCTTCGATGGTCGTTTTCTTTCCGTCTTTCTCCACACTGATTTTGCCCGGGCCCTCGTACCGGCCCCTGCCCTGCACAAACTCCACCTTGTTCTTCTTAAACAGGAATTCAATGCCTTTGGCGTGCTTGTTCACAATCTTGGTTTTGCGGGCCATTACGTTCGCCCAATTCACCTTCAGTCCGCTGACTTCAAAGCCAAGCTCGGCGCCATTTTTGAAGTGGTCGTAAACATCGGCGTGGTGCAGCAAAGTTTTCGTGGGGATACAGCCAACATGCAGGCAGGTGCCACCAAGAAACGGATCTTTCTCTACTACCACCGTCTTGAGCCCAAGTTCGCCAGCGCGAATCGCGGCCACATATCCACCCGGTCCGCTACCGATAATCGCTACGTCGTACTTTGCCACGCACCCTCCCCTTCGACGTTAGTTGTTTGCCGCGCGAGCCAGCATCTGCAGCCGGATTTTGGCGGGCTGCGGTCCCCGATATCGACCATTTTCCGGTCGCGTTCACATTGTTACGGCGAATCATTCTTCGCGAGGGCCCGCGCGAAGGCTTTTCGTGACGGGATTACCGGCCAGCGTGGCATCCCCGTGCACGGAGCGGCGCGCCACGACCCGACAAACCAGAAATTTTAGCAGTGGCTGCCTCGCGCCGCAACCTGACCTCCAGGCGCCCGCTCCCGCGCACTCCCAAGGCCCGCCCTCGGTACTGAGGTACTGGCGGAGGGTACCGCCCTAAATGAACCCTGTGGCCTAGTGACCCCGGCACGCGTTCGTCGCAAACTGTGCTTGTCAACGGTGGCTTGCACAAGCAACAGGCGCTAGTCGCTAGAGTGGAGACTATTCGTGGTCGTAGCCAGTCTCGTCCTCTGTTTGATCCTGATTCTCTCGAGCGCTGCGGGTTCTGACTCCCCGCAGGAAGCGCTCTTAAAGCGCTCCGGACGCTCAAGTTCCTAGGCATCGATCTTCAGGCTGTTTCCCTCCGACCCCCACGCCCGAGCCGCCGGAACCCCCACCGGCGGCTCACTTTTTCGCCGGCATTATCGTTCGAGAACATCCTTGTAGACGTTGAGAGCAACCTTTTTGGGCTGCTGATCCATGTTAAAAATCGCGGTTCGCGTGGCATTTCCGACGACCGCCAGCTGGCCGATTCGCACCATACCTTTTCCAAAATCGGCGAAAATCGGGAGGAACATCGCGAATTGATCGTCCACCTCACTTTGCGTGAGTTCGACACGCACTTTGACATTGCCTCCGTTACCCGGCTGCACGTCATATTTGAAGTGATAGCGCGGTATCTGCGTGCCATACACCCATTCGTCGAAGAACCAGTCAAGCCGCCCGTTCCGCTGAAGGTCCATCTGTTTGCTCATATGTTTCTCGGCTATGGCCTTGAAGGACTCGGTGGAAGCCGCCGAGTTGCGGTGACTCTCCATAAAGTCGTGCATCATGTCGATGAACGCCTGGTCTCGATTGCCGGCGCCTTGATCGGAGTACATCAGTGACCGCAGCATCTGCAGCACATAGGCGCCCTTGGAATAAGTGACGCCTTGATACGCCCGTTCCGTGCGCGGCGATTCCAGGCGGAGTCCCATCCATAGCGGGCCGGCGTCGTTCGGTGAAACGCCGAAATTGTTTTTCTCGAGGATTCGCAGGCGCTGGCGTTCCCAGTAATCGATGTAGTCTTTCTGCCACTTCGGCCCCACGGCATGTTCGAGAAACAATCCGGCGGCAAAATCCGCAAAACCTTCCGAGAGCCACTGATCGTGATAGGACGCCCACGCGACGCTGTGGCCGAACCACTGGTGCGCAACCTCATGCGGCGTCACTTCCTGGACGAAGCCGCTAAACTTGGCGTCAATGCGGCCAAACAGCATCCAGCGCTGGGTCGCGTCGATGTACGCGGAAATCGGCAAGTACACCAGACTGGGCCAGGATTGGCCGAAGCTAAAATTCGGCTGCTCGGTGATCTCCACGTTCTCGTACGGAGCCCTGCCGAAATAAAACGTGCACAACTGCATCTGCGCGCGAGTCTGATCGAGCGCGTACTTCGTCATGGCCCCGGGAGCCATGGAACCCAAAAATGCGCTGTTTTGATATGGCCTCAGGCTGTCAGGCAGGTCCGTCAGATAATATCCAGAGATGCTGTAATGAGTGATTGGGTCGGGAAAATCTACCTTCTTGTATTGACCGTAGTTAAAGCCTGCCACGGCGACGGGTACGGGGGTCACCCAATGCGACACCGCAAAACCAGCTTCGGTGGATTCTCCTTCGAGCTTGCCGACGCTGATCACCACGTTTGAGTGTGGCACCTTGAACGTAAGATCGTAGAGCGCCTTCTCGCCGAAGCCGTTCAGGTTCGGATACCAGGATTGGCGTGCCCCCACGTAGTAACTTCCGTTGCCCGCGTCGGATAGAACCTTGTCGCCGACGTACTCGACGGCTATCGAATGTTCCTCCTCCATCGCCGGGGCTTCGTCGAGCACGGCGTAGAACGAGCCGTCTTCTTTTTTGTTTTCCTGAATAAAGTGCAGGTCCTGTCCGTTCTGATCGGAGACCCGTGTGACCCGCAGAGTGGGGAGCAGTGCGAACTTCAACACGCGTTCGCCGGGAACGAGCGGCTCAAAGGTGATTATCGCGCGGCTGAACAGGTGATTGTTCTTCGCGATTACTGTTTCGATGTTGTAGTGATGCGTGGCGAACAGCCTCTTGTCTTCGCTCGAGCTCGCCGTGTGGGCCTTCCACTCCGAGATCAAGTGCTCGGAATACCAGACGCCGTCGTCCATTCCTCCGCCATTGCTATTGATGAGCGCCACTTCCTCGGGAGAATCCATTTGCGGAATCGCGCCCACGCGCGTGCGCACTAAGAAACGTAAGTCTTTGTGGAGCGTGCCAACCATATAGGCGTTAAAGAACGGAGGATGTTTTGGATTGTAAACAGCGGCGAGCACATCGGCATCTACGTTGTCGATTGTCTCTTCCTCAAACATTGCCTGCGTGAAACCTTCCGGAACTTCGTGACGGTGGCGAACTTTGTTTTTCCAATGCTGAAAGGCCGTGACGGCTTCAGATGGCGTGTCCGTTCTGCTCCCCAATGCCGCGGAGAATTGCGGGTACACGCCGGCGGTGAAGCGAAAGACCACTTCAGTGAAGTCTTCCTCGGCGGTCGGGTTGCCGCTGCGCCGGACCATCTCCTGCGTGTCGATGTGCCTAAAAGGCTTAAGCGTAAAGTGTCCCTGCCCGATGAAAATGGCGCCGGTTTCCGTATTGTTGACCAGGCCCAGAAGGGTGATCGTTCCGGACTTCAATTCGAACGTGCCGGCGTCCATAGCCAGCGTGAACTTTTCGCAGCGATACGTATTGCCCAGGCCCACGTCGCGGAGCTGGCGATAGACGGCGTCGGAATTCGCGAACGCCATGCTTTTTTCGCTTACCTTGATGCTGGTCTGCTGCGCGGCGATCGCCAGGCTAAGCTGAAGGTCGGCTGTGCCGTGCAAGTCGACCGCGGCCACGATTTCGTCAAAGCCCTCCTTCCTGACGCGCACTGAATATTTTCCTGGACTTAGATTGGGCGCGGCGAACTTGCCCGATTCATCTGACGTGAGCACGATAGGTTGGGACACGTCGCCGCCGCTGATTTCGATTCGCGCATTCACAACTACCGCGCCCGTGGGGTCTTTGACCGTGCCGGAAATTGTGTCGGCGCGCAGGCAAGTCGCGAATGCCAGGCAGAGCAGGACGAAGATTGATGCACGGAGAAAAGGAGAGCGACTGAAGTGCAGGAGCGTTCTCGCGGCAAGCAACAAGCTGGGTTCGGGATTCCTGCGATTGGTTTTATCAGGTCGGAGCATGGGTTCTCCTGAAGATTGCCACGAGGCGCGTGATTTCAACTGCGAACCCTGCCGGTCTGTCGTTGAAGGGCTCCCGAAAAAAAATCTCTATGACCCGGCAGGAACAAGCATGGCTCAGCCTTGAACGTACGCGCATGATAACCAGTTTAATCGCGATGCGGTGCTCGTTTGCCAGTGGTTTTCTTTTCTTTAACGCGCTCCTTTCGCGACGCAGGCCTCGATCATGCCAACGAGTGGCTAAAGAACAAGTGAGACAGACCTGGCTGGCGGGTTATTTTTGGCTCAATAGATACAATTCGGCGTGGCCGCCGGGACGTGCATAAACAACAGTAGAGAGGTCGCGCGTAATGTCGTACGCGTTGCCGCCGCTGACCAGCGGAAATGCGAACGGAAGCTTTAGCGCAACTTGCGGTTGACCGACAACGTTTCCCGCTTGCCAGTTCTGCCGGTAAATAGTGACGTCATGGCGCGATGGAATGGCATACAAAAAAGATTTCCCGTCGCGCGCAAACAAAATGCTGAAGGTCACAACACCGGGTACCAGGGACGTGCACTTTTTATCGGCAATGGAGTACCCGTAGATTCCGGTTTTATTTCCCGCCGCCATCAGGCTCAGAAGATATTGGCCTCCTCCGGGTGAGGAGTCCCATGCGAAGCCACAACCGTCAACCATTTTTTCCGGAGCCGACCCTTCCGCGCTCTCTTTCCAAATGGCGCCGCCGGCCACGCCTTTATCGAAGCTGTTGATGTAAACGGATTTCTGGTCGTCGCTCCAGATTACCGCCTGAATCGTGCCGCCAGCCCAATTCAGAGCGTGAAGTCCGCTGCCGTCGGCGCCCACGACATACACTTTACTCGGCTTGCCCGCTTCCTCCACCGTGAAGTTCAGGTGAAAATTATCCTGTGCCCAGCTTCCAGTAGACAACGATGCCGCGGTGGAAAGTTTCGTTTTGTTGCTGCCGTCAATGTTGGCAACCCAAAGTTCCATGCGGTCGTTGGCCGGAATCGTGATGTACATCACTCGCTTGCCATCGCGGGAAATTGCCGGCTGTGTTGCGTTTTCCGAAGAAATGTCTGTGGAAGTTTTCGCAGCAACGTTGTAAAGCGTCAGGAATCCCGAAGACTTGCCGTTCACCAGATAAAGCCCTTTCCCCGCGGGATCGGGCATGGGCGCAAGATCCGGTCCAGTTCCAAACGTCACTTGCGACAGAGACTTGTCCTGCAAAGTAAATTTCCAAATATTTGTCAGGCCACTGATGGTTCGGCTGAAATAAACGGACTTGCCGGGTTCGGCCCACGCTACGTTGGGAATTCCGGCAACTTCACCTAAATCCGTTTCGGATCTCCGCGAGAGGTCCACAACGTGGACGCGAAAGTTTTCGATTGCGCTAACAGAGTCGGTCGCGAAAACGAGCAGATGGGTCCCCTCGGGAAATGGCAGAATACGAACAATCGGCAAGGAAGCAGGATCAAGGCTGAAGATCTGCTCCTCGCTCAGTCCCGATCGATTTGCGCGAAAAATCGCTCGCGTTCCGAGCTTTGTGTAATACAGGAATGCACCATCCGGGGATGGCGCCAAACTGTAGCCCATCACAACCCGCCTCGGATTTCCGCCCAGCGTTGGCACAGACCACGTTTCGTCCTGGCCGAAGACTCTGCGGTAATAGACTTCGGTTCCGTCGGGCGAAAAACTGGAGACAATCTTGTCGGCTTCATCGTTGGTAAGTTGAAGGGGTTCGCCGCCCGAGGTCAGCATGACAAAAACCTGCGAGACGCCTCCTACGGGTGAACTAAAGGCAACGGTGTGGCCATCGGGAGAAATCTTCGCCGAGCCCATCGGCTTGTCCCAATGGCTGATTTGCGTAATTTTCGCCGGTTCGCTCGGTGCCTTCGAACCGACTCCAAAGTGATACGCAGCAAAAGCAAGCGCAACGATTCCTGCGCCGATCGCGGCTACCATCCATTTCTTGTTTGCGGCTGATGCTGTTGGCCGAGCGCTGATCGCCGAACGCGAACCGCTCGCATGTTCCGGAGCCAGATCCGGTGCAGGCCGGCTTCCCGATGAAGATGCGGCAAGCCTGCCGGAGTCGGTGTCCCTCCGCAGCCGCTTCAGGTCCGTTTGCATGTCAGCGGCGGAGCGGTACCGCAAATCACGATCCTTTTCGAGCGCCTTATTGATTATGTCTTCGAGCTTTGCGGGAACATTCGGATTTAAGCGCACCGGAGTTAGGAATGGCCGGTTCATGATCGCATCGGAAATCACGCCGGAAGTTTCACCATGAAACGGAAGGGCGCCAGTGGCCATTTCGTACAGCACCACGCCAAAGGAAAAAAGATCCGTGCGCGCGTCAAGCTCCTTGCCGCGCACTTGTTCCGGGGACATATACGCGACCGTTCCGAGCGTACTGCCGGGACTGGTAAGCTGGTCGGTGTCCACTTCCACCGTGGCCAAACTGTCTACGCGCGATCCGCTTTTCAGCGTGCTGACCT
Source organism: Acidobacteriota bacterium (assembly GCA_003224135.1). Lineage (GTDB taxonomy): Bacteria > Acidobacteriota > Terriglobia > Acidiferrales > UBA7541 > Acidiferrum. The sequence continues at coordinate 15,533 of QHYO01000704.1, forward strand.
TGGCCAGGCCGAAATCGAGAATCTTCGCGTGGCCCCGTTCGGTCACAAAAATATTTGCAGGCTTGATATCACGGTGCACGATGCCCTTCAAGTGAGCTGCATCGAGCGCTTCCGCGATTTCTATGCTCAGCGCCAGTAGCGTTTCCATTTCCAGTGGCCGTCCGGCGATGCGATGCTTCAGCGTTGCGCCTTCCAGAAGTTCCATCGCAATGAACGCTTGCCCATCTTGCCCGCCGATGTCGTGAATGGTGCAAATATTGGGGTGATTCAATGCCGACGCGGCCTGCGCCTCTCTTTGGAAACGCGCCAGCGCCTGTGTGTCTTTCGCGACATTGTCTGGCAGGAATTTTAGTGCGACAAATCGATGCAGCCGGCTGTCCTCGGCCTTGTAAACAACACCCATGCCTCCGCCGCCGAGTTTCTCGAGAATGCGGTAGTGGGAAAAGGTCTGACCTACTAGAGAATCGATGCCCGACATGCGGCGCTCATATTAGGGCCGCCATCGGGACAAGTCAACGAAGCCAGGGTTAGGATGTTCCGCACTAGGTTGAATGCATCGAAAAAAAACGAATCGGGAGGGTTGCTGGGTACATCCTATCGGAAAATAAAAAAGGGGGCCGGTGCAAGCCCCCCTTTCGTCAACTGACCCCCCAAAACCAGAACACAGTCGAGGTTGCGTTCCGGCCACCCCGGGAAGCCAATATTTTTATTTGTGATCTTAGGATGCAAGTCGGGTGCCAGGCCACGGGTCAGCAGGGTTTCCCACTCATGCGATTGAAACAATGGGAGTTAGGTTCGGGAAACTCTTCTTGGCTCCAGGGGGAACGGCAAAAACCCTACAAAATCTCACAGATGAACTCGCCTCTCTCTCCATTCTTTGGGAGGAGATAGCAGGAAGACAGTGGCATCGGAGTCGAGATTTCACGCGCCAATCGTGGTGCGAATCGCTGCAGCGATCGACTGGCTGAATTTCTCTACATCCGACGCGTGCTCGGCTTCCACCATCACTCGAGCCAAGGGTTCCGTACCGGAGTACCGCAACACAATGCGGCCATTGTCGCCGAGCGTCGACTCAGCTTCACGCAATGCCATCTCTACTTCAGGCACGCCTTCGAGCGGGGGCTTCGATTTCACCTTCACGTTGACGATCGTTTGCGGGTAGTCTTTTAAACCGGCCAACAACGCATCGAGGCTTCCACGCAAAGCCACCAGGGATGCCACTTTCACGGCCGTCAGCAGGCCGTCCCCGGCGGGAGAGTCCTCCAGGAAAATAATGTGTCCGGACTGCTCTCCGCCCAGCGCGCTACCACTCTCTAGCATCTCTTCCAGTACATAGCGGTCGCCCACATTGGTCCGCGCCAAGGCAATGCCTTCGCCCGAAAGCGCTCGCTCCAATCCCAAATTCGACATGGAAGTCGCCACTACGCGATTTTTCGGCAGTTTCCCTGCGCTTTTCAGAAAACGCGCTGCCGCCAGCAGGATTCCATCGCCGTTAATGATTTTCCCCGACGCGGAAACAAACAGCGCACGGTCCGCGTCGCCGTCAAACGCAACGCCAAGCGCCGCCTTCTCCGCCGGCACCCGCTGCTGCAATTTTTCAAGGTGCAGGGACCCGCAGCCGGCGTTGATATTCCGCCCATCAGGCTCGCTTCCGATCGTCACAACATCACAGCCGAGCGATCGGAATAATTCCGGCCCCAGCCGGTACGCCGCACCGTTCGCGCAATCGACTACGATCCGCAAGCCGCTCAGATTTGCGCCGTCCAGCACCCGGTTCCGCAGAAAATCGAGGTACTCTCTATGAAGGGATTCATCCGTCGAAAGCGCCGCGGCAACGGGTTTTGCGACTTCACGGAGGAATCCGGGAATTTCTGCTTCAATCTCCTCTTCCACTGCGTCGGGGAATTTCATTCCCGCGTGTGAAAAAAGTTTTACGCCGTTATCGTGGAACGGATTGTGCGAAGCGGAAATCACGACCCCCGCATCGAAATCATTCTGGCGAACCAGGCAGGCCACTCCCGGAGTCGTGAGAACTCCCGCTAACGTTACGTCCACGCTCGATTCCTTCAAACCCGCTGCAAGAATCGCCGCAATGTGCGGGCCTGATTCGCGCGTGTCCATTCCAACCAGCGCGTGGGGCGTTGTGTGTTCTCTGTGGAGATAAACTCCAACCGCCCGGCCGACCGCATGCAAAGTCGCGTCGTCCAACGGCGGCGTTCCCGGGACACCGCGGATGCCGTCGGTGCCAAAATATTGTTTCGCCATAATGAGAACAGGATTTCAGGCTTTGTTTTACAAACCCTGAGATAAATCAGGTTACGACGGCTAGGGATTGCACTCCCGCACAAAAGTTTAGCACAGCGATCCGTTTGTTCCCGATGGACGAAAAGCCGCCATTTGCGAGGAGGAACACCACCCAACGCCACAGACTCCGCGCCTGCATCGTGTGGTACCTTGAATGTTTGGAAAGTGACGGAGTTCCGCTTGGCCGCGACCGAAACACCGCCCGTAAAAGAACATGCTCGACTGGTAGGCTCGACCTTCAGCTTGAGGGTTATCGCCGCAGCGATCATTCTGCTTTTCGCGTACTACGCGCAAGGCGTGGTGATCACTCTGGTGCTCTCGATTCTCCTCGCATACTGTCTCGATCCCGTCGTCGAATATTTGGAGCGGTGGCGCATCCCTCGCACCATCGGCTCCATGATCATGGTTCTCCTGCTCTGCGCGGTGATCGGCGCGGTTGGGTACGGTCTTTGGACTCGCGTATCGGATTTTGCTGAGAACTGGCCGAAGTACAGCGGAGCGTGGCGGCAAACTGCGGCATCCATTGAAAAGAAAATCA
>QHYO01000696.1 GCA_003224135.1 Acidobacteriota bacterium
AACGCGCGAAAGAATTGCGTGCAAGCTTGCCGGCGATTGCGCTGGGCACCGCACAGCCGTTGCGCGTCGGTCTGGACGCCAGCAACGATTTGTCGAAGCTGATTGCCGAACGAGTCGTGGTGAACGCGCGTGGAGCAGGGATCACGCTGCAGATTTTCTCGCGTACTGCGCCACGTGCGGCTGGCGACGGAGCTGGGAACGCTGCGAAACTGGAGAGTGATGCGCAACTCATTTCCTGGCGCTATACAACACTGTCATCGCGAGATGCTCTGGAGAGTTTGGCGGCTGCTTCGCGCTGGGAAATTCCCGAAGACGGCGTGCCCACGGATGCCGATGCGCGCTATGCTTGGGAAAAGCGAATGATAAACGAAAAAACTATTTTGCCGCTGGTGGCCGTGCCGGATTTTGCGGCGCTGGACCTGCGTGTGCGGAATTGGTCGCCGTCGGCTTGGGGAGAGTGGCGCCTGGGGGATGTGTGGCTCGATCAAAGTGAGCCTTTTGTTGCTCCGCGCGATGCACGCGCTAAATCGCTCGCTGGAGTCAGGCCATGAGCTTCAGAACGAAACTTTTCCTGTTGTTTCTTGCGACCGTTCTGGCTTCCGTTTCTGCCGTTACTTACAGCGTGACGCACTACACGCGCGCCGCTTACGAAGAAGCGGACATGCAGCGAACGCAGGCGCTTGTCGAGCAATTTCAGAAAGAATTTGCTCAGCAGCGAGAACTAGTTGCTCGACAGGTTGAGTTCGTCACCAATTCCGAAGTTACGCTCAAAATGGCGATTGATTTAGAACGGCCCAACGTGGATCAATCGCTTTATGTGCGCGATGCTGCCGGCGCTGCGCAGGAACACGGCTTGAACTTCATGGAATTTGTGATCTCGGATGGAACGCTGATTTCGTCCGCACAATATCCGGCCCGTGTCGGGTACAAGGAAACCTGGGTCACGAACGCCAAGGATTGGAACGGCACGGAGTCATTCCTGCGCAAGGAAGAATTGCCAAATGAATCTGCGGTCGCGTTGACCGCGGTTCGCACGCAACCTAATGTTACGCGGCCCTTTTATGCGATTGGCGGTCGGCGGCTGGATAGAAACTTTCTGGCTTCGCTCGTGGCTCCGGCGGGAATGCGCACGCTGCTTTATCTGAATCTGGACGCCACGTTTGTACCAGGCGATATCACCGCAGCGAACGGCGACGTCGATCAACCCGAACGGTTCGCACCGATTATTGCGCAAATTCAAAAGCAGCCCGCGCCACTGGTGCAGACAATTCAATGGACGACTGACGCTGCGTCAGCCGAATCCTTTCACGTGCTGCCCCTAACCGGACGCGGCGGAGAATTGCTCGGCGCTCTGCTGGTTGGCAGTTCGCGCGGTGATCTTGTTCTTTTGACTCGCCACATTATGAAGCTTTCTGCTGTGGTCGCAGCTGCCG
>QHYO01000697.1 GCA_003224135.1 Acidobacteriota bacterium
GACCGGACAACTTGCGTCAGCATTTAACAACATGACACAAACGCTCGCGGCGCAGCGCGAACGGCTTGTGCAGACTGAACGCGTCGCCGCGTGGCGAGAATTGGCACGCCGCCTCACGCACGAACTGCGCAATCCATTGTTTCCGTTGCAAATCACCGTCGAAAACATGCAGCGCGCGCGGCAGCTTGGTCCGGACCAATTTCTGGAAGTTTTCAACGAATCCACGGCAACGCTGAAGGCCGAACTTGCGAACCTAAACTCGATCGTCAACCGTTTCAGCGATTTTTCCAAGATGCCACCGCCCGAATTTTCGCGGATGCACATCAACGAAGCGATTCGAAGCGCAGTTCGTTTGTTCGAACCGCAATTTCACGAAGTCGGCAAGCCCAATATTGCGACGGAGTACTTCCTGAAAGAAAATCTCCCGGATATCGACGGCGACCCCGATCTGCTGCACAAGGCATTTCAGAATTTGGTGCTGAATGCGCTGGATGCGATGCCCGCGGGCGGTACACTCACGTTTCGCACTGCGGAAATTCAGTCCGGCATTCGCATCGAGGTGGCGGACACCGGCAAAGGACTCACTCCAGAAGAATGCTCGCGGCTTTTCACGCCTTATTACACGACCAAGCAGCAGGGAACCGGTTTGGGTCTGGCCATTGTGCAGTCTGTTGTCAGTGATCATCGTGGCACAATTTCCGTGGCCAGCGAAGAAGGGCACAGCACGACTTTTCGTATCGAGTTGCCGCGCCGTCAGCCCGGCGTGACCGCGAAGAAGCTATCATCGAGCCCTACCACCGACCAATCCGCACCGGCTACACCAGAAACAGCGGCGGCGAGCGACTGAGTTTGCGCATCCGGAAAGCACTGTGACCCGAAAAGCACATCTCCTTCTCGTGGACGACGACGCCAACACACTGGCCTCACTTTCGCGGGCGTTTCGACTTGCCGGACACGAAGCTACTGTATGTGACAACGCTAGTCGTGCTGTCGAGCTCCTGCGCAGCGAGAAATTTGATCTCATTTTTTCCGATGTGGTGATGCCTGGAAAGAGCGGCCTCGAATTTCTGGAAGAAATCAAAAATGCGGGAGTGAAAGCCCCAGTCATCCTAATTTCTGGCCAGGCAAATATCGAAATGGCGGTGCGCGCAACGAAACTCGGCGCACTCGACTTTCTGGAAAAGCCGCTCTCGACGGACAAGCTTCTCGTTACCGTGGAAAATGCGCTGCGGCTGTCGCGTCTTGAGGACGAAAATAGGGAGCTGAAACGCCGTCTCGGCAAACATCAGCTGGTGGGCTCAGGTGCCGCCATGAAAAAGCTGCTGGCGCAAATTGACCGCGTCGCCGCCAGTGAAACACGAGTTTGTATTCTTGGCGAAACCGGTACAGGCAAGGAGTTGGTCGCGCGGGCGATTCACGACAGGTCGCAACGCCGCGATATGCCCTTCATTACGCTGAATTGCGCGGCGGTCCCGGCCGAATTAATCGAATCCGAGCTGTTCGGTCACGAAAAAGGCGCGTTCACCGGAGCCGCCGGCCGCCACACTGGCAAGTTCGAACAAGCCGAAGGCGGCACGCTCTTTCTGGACGAAATCGGCGACATGCCCGTGGCTATGCAGGCCAAGCTGCTGCGCGTGCTGGAAGAAAGCGAAATCGAGCGGGTTGGCGGCGATAAACCGGTGAAAGTGAATGTCCGCGTAGTCGTGGCCACGCACCGCAACCTGGAGGAACTCGTCACACAAAATACTTTTCGCCGCGATCTTTTTCACCGCGTCTATGTGTTTCCGCTTTTTCTTCCTTCCCTTCGTGAAAGGCCGGAAGACTTTGCTGAACTCCTGGCCCACTTTGCGCGACAGGTCGCGTCGCAGAATGGTTGGAAGGAAAAAGAATTCGCGGAAGATGCGATTGCCATGTTGCGGCGCTATTCGTGGCCTGGAAATTT
>QHYO01000698.1 GCA_003224135.1 Acidobacteriota bacterium
ACGGCCCAAATCCAGCGATCACGCCGCGGCTCCTGGACCTGCTGGACCGGCACGATGCCAAAGCTACGTTCTTCGTGGTTGGCCGCTTCGTTCAAGCGTGCGGCGCACTAACAAAAGAGGTTTCCTCGCGCGGACACCTGCTCGGAAATCACACGCAGACGCATCCAAATCTTTTCTGGTTGGGCCCGCGTGATGTCCGCAACGAGCTCCAGCAGTGTCAGGGCGCGTTACAAGATGCCACGGGCTCTCCCGCAAAATATTTTCGGCCGCCCTACGGCCTGCGCAATCCCTGGGTCGTCAGTACCGCGCGCAAGCTCGGTATGCAGACCGTCATGTGGACGCTCCTTCCCGGTGATTGGCAAGAGAAACCGGTTGAACGGCTAACCAATCGTATGAAACCCATCGCAGTCAATGCGGCCAACGCTCCGCGTCGCTCTTTGGGCGATGTTCTCTGCCTCCATGACGGTGGACATCGCCGATTGAACAGCGACCGCACCCGGACGCTTGCGGCTCTTGAATATTGGCTTCCTCGCTGGCGCGACCTGGGCCTGAAATTTGTTACAATCGGCGAAGCGGTGAGCACTCCCGCGGGCTAACTATGGATGAGCGCGCGTTTTACACGGAACGGGAAGAAAACAAGGCACAGAAACTTGTCTGCCCAAGCTGCCGCAATGAATTCACGGCTTCGGTCCGCTGGAAAGTTTGCACCAAGCGGAAGGAGCTTCCGCGCGGCGCCGGCGGTGAGGACCGGGTGAAATTCGCGAAGGCGTCATCCTACATGGTGCGCCTGGACGATCTGGTCGCTTGCCACAAATGCCGCAAACGCATTGAATTGACAGGCCAATCCACGATTCTGATCAACGACAATCTCGGCGACCGCAACGCCGACCCCGAAAATTTCGGTAATCGCTAAATTTCGACGCGCTTTAAATCTCCGGATACATTTCAAAAAAAGCCTGCACCGATTGATGGAATGTCGCTTCGATCTCTTCCTTACTGCCTTCAATCAGGTGCATGGTGATTCGTGCGGTGCGGCCATTTTTCAAAATGACGGTCGCGTCCTTTATTTCTCCCAAATCCTCTTCCGGCAGCAACCGCATCCCGTAGATCAACGCCAGCTTTGCCATAGTTGAAATCTCCCTCTGTCCGAAAGATGGTCTACAGACTGCAGAGGACGGCGCGCGGTGTCAAATCTGTTAAGTCTGAACTCTCGTAACGCCATCGTACTGCCAGCCGCGATATACTCAGGGCATCCGTTGAACCGGTCGGCGCATCGGACCTGTTATTACGGAGGAAGCGCATGCCATTCACAGGTCGAGGT
>QHYO01000112.1:0-8789 GCA_003224135.1 Acidobacteriota bacterium
GATCGTGAAGTTCTGGAAGATGACCGGAAAGTTCCTGCTCGTCCTCGCGGGTGATCGAAGCACTTGTGCGATGGAGGTCGGCCAGCTCACTCGGAGAAAGAGGCAGAGGTGCCACCGCTGCGACGGGACCGGGAATCCAGCCGTGCGCTTCCTTTTCCTGCACGACCTTGCGAGCCGCATCGGCCGGCGCCCAGGACCGTCCAGCAATCGCAATCTCTCGATACTCGTCGCCGCGGGCTTCTGTCAGCTGGTTTCGGATTTCGGCGAGCTTCTTTAGAAGGTCCAACCGCTCGCATTCCAGTTTCTTTGCCTCTAGTTCTAGCGACGCTGCGTCGGCGCGCGATAGCCTTTCCGCGATCGACCCAACGGCGCTTTCAAGCTGTTTCCTGCTATCCAAATCACTTTCGAGCAAGCTGACGCACAAGGGACGCAGTTCGGAAACGATGTGATGGCGCACCATGCGCAGCGCCTTCGTCGTATGGCTGGTGACCAGCACACTTTTGCCCTGGGCAAGCAAGTGCCCGACAAGATTTCCGATGGTGTGTGTTTTTCCCGTGCCCGGAGGACCTTGCACCAGCACGCCTCCATGCTCCTCAAGCTGCTGGGCAATTCGGACCTGCTCGGGATTTGCGGGTTTGCTCAACAGCACCTCGCCCTCTGTGTGGGCAAAACCGTTCGCGGATGGATTCCCTGCACCCGAAATCGGCGATTCTTCTCCAACGATATTCAGCAGTGACCAAGGCAGATCTTCGCGCGTACGGAGGTCCGCGAGGATGCCCTCGATCGCGGCGGCGAATCCCAAAGTGCGAGCGCGCAGGAAAAGCACCGGGTCGCGACCAATGCACGGATCGTTTACTTCTGTGTTTGGCGCACGGTCTTCAAGGAACTCTCCCCGTGGGGAGAGCAGCACAACAAGGCGTTTCAGAAAGCTGGACGTGGAACCATTGATCAGTGGATGGAAGCCCCCTTCCTCCAATTCCTCGCGGCATCGCCCAATCGCGCGTCCATCCACATCATTCATGGACTGGAACAAAGCAGAGTAGAGTTCAACCGGATGGTCGGCCTCGGAAAGCGTGAACTCGGGCACGGATGCGTCGAACTGCAATTGGAGACGCTGCAGCAGGATCGGATGATAGATGCCTCCTTCCGTGCGGCACCAGCTCAAGATGCCGTCTCCGAGGATGAGTTCCACGCGTTCTGCTTCGCGATCGATGCGGCCGTAAAGCGCGTAAAACGTCTCGAAGATTTTCATTGCCGCACGAGCGGGCTTTTCGGTCTTCACCCACTCATCGCGCAGAGATTTCCAACGCTCGAGGCTCGCGGTCCGGGCCGGATCGTCGGCGAACTTCACAGTCCTCGGCTCCGTGCGGTTGTCGGATTCCTCCAGAGTTACCTCGACAGTGACGAGGTTCAATGGGTCGTCCCACCCGTCTCCAAGCCATACGGCAACTTCCTCGGGTGGTTCGGGCGGCCTAGTCAAGCGCGGACGCTGCACCTTCAAAACGTAATTCGCGCCGCTGTCTTCCGCACTCTGGCTGTTCCCGTTTTTTTTCTTCGCAGAACCAGCCTTGCCGGCGCCGCGCTGTATGGACGGATGCTCGGGAAGGTCGCGCAGAGCGAGATGCCAGGGCTGCTCCCGAATCTGCCGTTTCGCGGGGTTCCGATGCTGGTTCAGTGCTTCCAGATAACGGAACACGCGAGTGAGCTTGTCCCGCGCCACGCGGAGTTTTTCGCCGTCCATGACTCGTTGCCTTTGTAGAAACACGTGTCCGGCCTGACGCTGGGGAGTGGAGACTCAGAATATCAATATCTCCTGGACTGCCTCAATGGTACGCCGCTGGTACTGCTTGCGTGAGCGTACCGAGTCTGTGCCGGCATGCGTGCCGGTTCCAAGACATTTATCGCGCGAAAGAATGTGTATTCTTCTATCGGAAGGAATTTACGAACAGCGGGACTGCAGGCACACTTACGTAATGACTTTTATATCGATGGTTTTTATAAAATCCAAAATCATGTGAACGACGGCCTCATCGCCAATCGTGGTATTGATCATGGTGTGGTAAATGGCGCGATCAGGCCATTCGACGCGGAAATACTTCTGGATGAAATCGACGCGCTCGCGGTCAACGGTATCCACGAGCTCCCAGGCTTCCTTCTCGCTCTTGCCACGAGCCAACAGGCGCCGCACTTTATCCTCTCTCGGAGCGTAAAGAAACACACGCAGCGTATCTGGGCGGTTCCTGAGAAAATGCTGGGCCCCCCTTCCGACGATGACGGAGTTTCCGGTCTTCGCTGCGTGCTGAACGACTCGCTCTGTAATCTTCAAAATGGTTTCGCTGTCCACGACGTTCAATTTGTGTGCATTGAGGCTGCCTTCATAACTCCCGCGCAAAAAGGATTTGAATAGTCGGTAGTAGAGTGGATCGGTGCGTTCTTCGCGAACCTCGACGACGGCTTTGGGACAATTCGCAAGCCTGGCAATCTCCTCGGTCAACAACTGATCCCAAAGCTTCCAACCCAGTTGCGTCGAAAGCATTTGTGCGATTTCGCCTCCGCCGCTTCCATATTCCCGTTCGATTGTGACAATTTTGATCATGAATTTCCTGTGCCAGCCATGCAAACTTCGCTGCTTTGCGTAGCCCACATCACTTATTATTCCACTTTGTTATTCCAATACATTATTCCACTCTTCCATCCACTTCGCTTAACCGACCTCCACTACCGCGCCGCCACCAGGATCATTCTTCTTTAAAGCAAACGATAGACAGAACATGATCGCGGCGCCCACTGCAAGGACCATAAAAACGTCTACATAGGCCAAGCTGGCCGCCTGCGCTTGCAAGTTCTGGTAGATCCTGGCAATCGCAACGACGTGCGCATCATGCGGGCTTACTCCCGAGTTAGCGATGCGCTGCGCCAGGCCGTTTGCCGCATTCTGGAAATTGGGATTGTCGGGTCTGGCGTACTCGACGAGCCTGGCTTGGTGGAATTGCGATCGGCGGGCAATCAGCGTGGTCACGAGCGAGGTTCCCACACTGCTGCCCATATTGCGCATGAAATTGACGATACCGGCTACGGCGTTATTCTTCTCCGGCGAAATTCCGATGTAAGCCACGAGGGTAATCGGCACAAACAGAAAGCCCAAACCAATCACTTGGGCGATGCGCAACAGAGTGGCGGCACTGAAGCTAATCTGCAAGTCAATCCGCTTTGTGGAATAGAACATCGCAACAGACAAGGCCAGCCATCCGAAGGCGATCAGATAGCGCGCCTGGAACTTCGTTGTCAGTTTCCCCATGATCGGCATCTCAAAAAGCAAAACAAGGCCCCCAGCGGAGAGCGCGAGTCCGGCCAGTTGCGAGGTGTATCCGAGAAGCGTCTGAAGGAATTGCGGCATGAGCACCAGGCTGCTGAACAACAGGATTCCAAGGACGAACATCATTAAGCTCGAGCTGGCGAAGTTGAAACTCTTGAACATGCGAACGTCAATGATGGGAGCCTTTTGAAACCACTCCCAGATCACCAGCGAAATCAGGCAAACGGTCGCCATGATGATCAAGGTCGTAATGAAACGCGACCCGAACCAATCGTCCTCCTGGCCCTTGTCAAGCAGCACCTGCAACGCTCCAACTCCTAAAGTCAGAAGAGCTATGCCGATGTAGTCCAACTTGACGCCGGCGGATTTGAGCCGAGCTACATAAGGCGGGTCCTCGACAACGCGCCTCACCAGAAACCATGTGATAAGTCCAACCGGGAGATTAATAAAAAAGATCCACCGCCACGAGTAATTGAAGGTAATCCAGCCGCCGAGAGTTGGTCCGATCGTCGGCGCCATAATGGCTGTGATGCCGTACAACGCAAAGGCCAGACCTCGTTGCTGCGGGGGAAAGGTGTCTGCAAGAATGGCCTGAGCCATCGGCTGCAATCCTCCTCCGCCTGCCCCTTGCAGTACGCGGAACAGGAGCAGAAGCCCGAGACTCGGCGCCAAGCCGCAGAGCAAAGAACTCACCGTAAACACACCGAGACAGGCCATGAAAAAACGCTTGCGACCCAACGCGCCCGCGAGCCAACCGCTGATTGGCAGAATGATGGCATTCGAGACCAGATACGAGGTCAGAACCCAGGTGCTCTGATCGTTGCTCGCTCCCAGATTGCCGGCCATGTACGGCAGCGCCACGTTGGCGATGCTAGTGTCGAGTACCTCCATGAACGCGGCCAGCGCGACGACCACAGCGATGAGCCACGGATTGAATTTAGGGCGCCAAACATCCTGATCGATTGTGAGAGCTGCGGAACTCATTGGAGATATACGTCTGGCACGACATTCATGCCGGGCCGAAGTTGATGATCCCGGTTTTCGCCCTGATCGAGGACGATTTTTACCGGAATCCTCTGCACAATCTTCACGTAGTTGCCGGTGGCATTCTCCGGCGGAAGCAGACTGAAGAGCGGGCCGGTTGCGCCAGCAATGCTGTCTACATGGCCCTTCAGGGTTTTGCCCGACGAATCAACATGGATTTCCGCCCGCTGTCCAACTCGCATGCGCCGCAGCTGAGTCTCTTTGAAATTGGCCGTGACCCAGACTTCATCGAGCGGCACCACGGTGAGGAGTTGCTGTCCCGGTTGAATGTTGAGCCCGACGACAACTGTTTTATTCACGGCGCCCGATACCGGCGCAACGATCTTGGTGTATTGAAGGTTCAGTTGGGCCTGCTCGAGGAGCGCTCGCTTTTGCTCGACATCGGCGATCGCCGCACGAACGCGAGACCGCGTGGACGACACCTGCTGCGGTCCAGTTTCCGCGGATTGGTGATTGGCCTGTGCCTGCGCCAGGCGGCTCTGGGCCTGTTGCACAAATTGTTCCGCGGCAGACTCGTTCGCGCGGGCCGCCGCTACCGAAGCGGTGCTGGATTTGGCGCTGGCCAACGCCTGGTCATAGATCTGCTCGGCCACTTCGCGTTTGTCCACCAGCAACTTGTAGCGGCGGAGATCGTCTTGAGCGCGCACATTGTTGGCCTCCGCTTCGTCCAGTTGGGCATGCGAGGCAGTCAGTTGTCTCTGAGCGGCGATGATTCCAGCTTGGGCATTTTCGATATCGGAGGCGGTGAACTTCAGTTGGCTGGTGGTGTTAATTGTGGTGATCGGCACAGTGACATTCAGCGATTGGGCTGTGGCTTCGGCGTTAGAAAGATTGGCTTGCGCCTGCGCGACAGCGACCTCGTAATCCTTTGCGTCGATCTCCACCAACACCGTGCCTTTCTGCACCCACTGGTTGTCTTCCACGTTAACGCGCACAACGTAGCCGGAAATACGCGCGCTGACTGGATAAAGGTGAACGTCCGCCTGAGCATCGTCGGTTGATTCATAGCTGTTAAAGTAGCGCCACAAAAAAACGCCGCCAACAAGCAGCACCACAACGCCGATCAGAATAACTAAGGTTCTTCGGCGTTTTGGACTGCGGTAGGATGGCGCGGTATACACGGTGTCGGTCACCGGCGACGGTTCGATCGGTGACTCTTTGCCCGCGGGAGGAACCGAGCGGGCTGGGTTTTCGTCCGCCATGTTCATTTTTCCTTGAAGTATTCTCGGACGCCGTTTTCAGCGACGCCGATGGCGCGAGCCATGGAAATTTTTGCAAAGTTATGACTGTAGAGGCTTGAAATATACTGCTCGTGCGCGCTGGCGACGGCTTCTTGCGATTGCACCACTTCCACGGTATCGGTGACACCCGCGGTGAATCGATCGCGGGACTGGACAAGAGTCTCTTCCGCCAACGTAATATTACTTCGCGCCACGTTGACCAGCTCTGCTGACGACTGCAGGTTCAGCAACGCGGTTCGAACATCAGCATCAATCTGCGCGCGTAGGTTGTCGAGGCGTTCGCGGCTCTGAGCAAGCTTCGCATTGGCCTGTAGAACATCGCCGTGGACGCTACCTCCCTGAAAGATCGGGATCGACAGAGTTCCTCGCACATCGAATACTTGCGTCGCCGTGCTGGGATGCGCGCCTGCGGCGCCGTAATCAGCACTGAAGGAGAGCGCCGGCAGATAGCCGGCTACCGCAGCTTTGCGCGAGTATTCCGCGGCACGTACATCGGTCATGGCCGCCTGATAATCGGAACGTGAACTGTATGCGCGCTTCAAGGCCTCATCCACGGTAACGATTTCGAACGGCTGATAAGGGGACTTGTCTGTCAATTCGAATTCCTGTCCAGGCGACAGGCCTATCACCCGTGCTAGCGTCAGTTTTTGGATTGCGAACGTGTTCTGCGCTTGAATCAATTGCTGCTGGCGGGTCTGCAGCTCTACCTTGGCACGGAGCCCGTCGATCGCCGGTGACGTGCCTGCGTTCACCTGGTCCGAAGCTTGATCGTAGAGTGCCTGGGCGGTCTTGACCTGCGCTTCCGCGGTTTCGATGCGGGCCTCGTCGGCGATGGCCTGTAAGTAGGTATAGCCCACGGCGAGCACGACCAGGTCACGAGCATCTTTGTAGGAATATTCTGCGGACTTCACACTCTGACGGGAAGCGCGAATGGCATTGATCGCCTTCCAGTCAAACAGAGTCTGCGTCACGGCCACGCGTGCGTCAAAATACGAGAAAGGACCGACAGAGGGCGGAACTTGCACTCCTCCAAAACTGCTCAGACCGAGTTCGCCGAGATTAATTTCCGAAGCGGCTGCGTATGGTGCAGCGTTCACATGCGGCAAGAGAGCGCTCAATTGTTGCCAGCGCTGCCCGCGAGACGAGCGAATATCCGCATTCGAAAGCAAGACTCCGAGATTTTGTTTGAGTCCGCGGTCGATCGCGCCCTGCAACGATAGCGGCAGCACTCCCGGAACGAGCTTTTCCGGCACGCTGCCTGCGAAGGGGCTTACTCCACCTGTTCCAGGAATTGCCTGGCCCGGAGTGCTCGGACTGGATGTTGTTCCGGATTGTGCGGGGCAAGTGGCGGCAGCGCACAGTAAGATTCCGGCCAACAGGAACGTGCGGCCGGGTCCGTAACTGAACATCAAAGGAGCCTCCTCTCTGCGAATTCTTGCTGCGGCGGTGCCTGGGCGGCAATCGTAGTCCGGCCACTTATTCCGGGCAACTGATATATGCGACGCCCAGTTGGATGTTTTTCTGCCGCCTCAAGGTTTTTCCGAGTTTGCTCCCATGGCGTCGCCCATGCGCCTGCGAACGGGGGGCCGGATCTCCTCTGTTTCCCCTTCTCACCCAGGCCACCATTTGGCCACCCGCGTATCGCAGGTACTTCCCCAGAGAGGATCCACCGGCCTTACCCCGCGTTGAGGTCTGTCAGAATGCCGACGCTTGTTGTAAGGTTCTTGGACTCGTCAGTCGCATGAAGGCACTGCGCGATTAAGGCGTTCATACGTTATTACCCGCGAAGACGCGCCGCGAAAACTCTTTTCCGTACCCTATCGAATCGGGCGCGAACCGATGATGAGAATATCAACGAGTCGTCTTGCGCTTTGAGGCCAGTCCGGGCCGGACGCTACATTGGAGACGCCGATAAGAGCCCGCAGCAGATCGAGTGCGTCAAGGTCGGGACGTATGTCGCCGCTCTTGATTGCGCGGCGAGATGCGATTGCTACGGCCAGTCTTGGGCTGCGTGATAAATGCGCACTACTTCGACGGCTTCTTATGCAAACGGTAAACCGCAATGTAGGGTAAGGAAGGAAAAAGCAACTCGCGTGTGCCTTCGATACGTCCGCTGCGGCCGCGATTGGGAAAAGTCCGAAGGTCTGCGATCCCGCGGTAGAGGGTGAGAACAGTATTTTTCGCCGCCATCGGTTTGTCTCGTTGAATCAGCCGGCCTATGCGCTCCAAGTCTTCAGCAGCCTCTTGTGACCAACGAACCTGCATTTAAGAAGGAAACAGACGGTCAATGCGTGCACCGACATCTACATGCGAGACGTACTCGCCGCGATCAAGCGACTCCAAACCACGCTTCACTGCTTCAATGAATCGCGCTTCATGCTCCAGGTAAAAGCCGATCACTTCCTGTGCCAGCTCATTCGCATTGCGGCCTTTGCGTGTGGCCAGTTCGCTCAGTTCGGCTTCCTGTTCGGGAGTGAGATGTACTTCCATAATTGAGAGTCTAGGCAACTGGTTGTTTGCTGTCAATAAAGAGCGAAGCGAGTGAAGCGGGTCATCCTACAGCTTTTTTTGCGCCTCTACTTTTCAGCGGAGCTGTCTGGGAAGCGAGCAACGCCGGCACCCTTTGAGTTGGCGGTTGCTGTGCCGGAAGGATTGGCTCTGGTGAGCAGGCTTGGGGACACGTTCCAGTGCTGACCCGCGTCGGTGACAACCGTGACTGTCTTCTTATTGTAACGGGTCAAAGTTCCCAGTAGCTCCCGGCTGTCGTCAGGATGGAATTTCACTCTCTCACCGACGCGGAAGTCCAGCATGGCGGAATGGGAGCGCATTTGACTGAGGAATCTGAGCCGAGCCACGACCTTGTTATTTAACTCGATGAGTTCATCCTCGGAAAGGGAGTCAATATCGATATGCCGCATGATCTTTTGCCTACCCAGTAGGGTGCGCATATTGTACCCGAAACCCGCATTTGACAATTTTTCGAAGACCGAGTGCGCCGCCCTCGAGGTCGGGAGTGAATCTTGGCTCTTCCTTTCAGAGCAATGTCGCCAGTGACAGGAGTTCCATGTCGTCGATAAGGATCGGTTGTTGAAACTTCGCCGTCAAGCCAGTCCGCGGTCTGTTTTTGGCCGTTCCCGACTCGCACTGTAAGCGAATCCGGACTATGCCTTGTTTTCTGCCACCGCCTG
>QHYO01000112.1:8817-9269 GCA_003224135.1 Acidobacteriota bacterium
ATTCATATACTTTTACCGTGCATCAGGTGATTAGCGACGACAGATTTTGCCCAATTGTTTGCCTGACTTCGAAATCACGATAGGCCACTCAATGTCCGCTTAACGTGTCGATGTGAATGCAGCGAAACCGTTCAAGCTTCCGTTCTGGGAAGTAGCAATGGCAGCAGCACTTGACACGGCGGCGGTTTTCTACACCGCGCGAGTCAGTCTACGTCAATATTCATATTGATCTTGCTGAGATTACGTGACTTAAGATTTCAGGAGAGCCAGGTTTTTAGCTGTAGAGTTCAGCAAAAGTGCAGCAGGCAAATAAAGAAACTGTGCTAAGCTGTTGAAACCAAACCGCGGAGAGGTGGCAGAGCGGCTGAATGCGGCGGTTTGCTAAATCTACCTGCCCTGTTCGTACTAACCACGTTTCACGTCTCTTGAACAACTTAGCACGCTGTTAGTTG
>QHYO01000693.1 GCA_003224135.1 Acidobacteriota bacterium
ATCCATACGCAGGAATCCACCTTGCGCCATATTTCGCGTGAGCTCCACGATGAATTTGGCCAGGTACTCACGGCAATCGGTGTTTTGCTTGGGCGCGCAGGCAAGCAGGTTCCGGAAGCGTATCCACTTCACAACGATCTGAAGGAAGTCCGCGAAATCGCGCAGTCCACGCTGAATAACATCCGTAGCCTCTCGCAGGCCTTGCATCCTGTACTGCTTGAGGAGGCTGGTCTTGAAAGCACGCTTGATTGGTATATTCCTACCGTCGAGCGTCAGATGGGCTTGTCGCTGCATTACGAAAAATCAGGAACGCCCTTCAACATAGAATCGGGAGCAGGCGTGCAGGTTTATCGCATCGCGCAGGAAGCGCTGAACAACATCAGCAGGCACGCAGGAGTTCAGGAAGCCTGGGTGCGATTGATGTACCAGCCGGATGCATTGGTTCTCGAGGTGGAAGATCACGGCAAAGGCATCTCCGCGCAAAAGGACGAACGCGGCATCGGGCTGGTGGCTATGCGCGAGCGCGCCGAATTGATTGATGGAAATATTGAATACCTGCAGTCTAACGGACGTGGCACTCTGGTGCGCATGATCGCTCCTCGGGAAAAAGTGGAATCTCATGGCGGATAAAATCAGCGTTCTCCTTGTTGACGATCATGCCCTCGTTCGGCGCGGCTTTCGACGTATGCTGGACGACGACGAGACGCTCGAAGTCGTCGGCGAAGCCAGCAACGGCGCGGAAGCAGTGCGGCTCGCGGAAAAATTGCATCCTCAGGTGATTGTGATGGATTGTGCGCTGCCGGAAATGACCGGTCTTGAGGCCACGCGAAAAATTCTGCAATCGCATCCGGAGACCGCAATTCTCATGCTCAGCATGCATTCAGAAGACACTCTCGTTCGCCAGGCTCTCGACGCCGGTGCGCGGGGCTATGTGCTGAAAAATGCGATAGATCTTGACCTGGCAAGCGCCATCAAGAAGGTGGCCGCAGGCAAATCCGTAATCGATCCGCAGCTTGCACGCACGGAATCATTGAAAGGCGAACGCGACGCTGCTCTCACCAACCGCGAACTCGAAATCTTGCAGCACATTGTTGCTGGCAAATCGAACAAGGAAATTGCTTCTGAGCTCGATCTGAGCGTGAACACGGTTTCCGTGCACCGCGCAAACATCATGGATCGCCTCGGGATTCACAAAACCGCGGAGCTCGTCGTTTACGCTATTCGGAACGGGCTGGTGAATCTGCCGTGAACCGGCGCACCTTCCTGGAATTCAGCACTGGCGCCGGCCTAACCACTTTGTTGCCTCGTTGGGCGATGGGCCCGCGGACTCAGGCCGAGCCATCCTTCCAATTGAAAGATGTTACGACGCAGGCTGGAATCGATTTTCGTCACAATAGCGGCGCATACGGCGGAAAATTTCTTCCAGAAACGCTGGGCTCGGGATGTGCTTTTCTCGACTACGATGCCGACGGCTACCAGGACATCCTGCTCGTGAACTCGATGGATTGGCCCGGCCATAAACGCGGCCGCTCGACGCTCAAGCTCTACAAAAATAATCGCAACGGAACTTTCTCCGACGTCACCCGAGTCGCCGGTCTCGATGTCGAACTCTACGGGATGGGCATCGCTGTCAGCGACTACAACAATGACGGCTTTCCGGACATTCTCATAACCTGCGTTGGGCAAAATCGTCTTTTTCGGAATACTGGCAAAGGCACGTTTCAAGATGTAACGAAACAGAGCGGGCTTGGCGGGCGACAAGCGTTCAGCACTTCCGCTCTTTGGTTTGATTATGACCGCGACGGACATCTCGATCTTTTCGTCTGCAACTATGTGAACTGGTCGCCCGAGCACGACGTTTTCTGCAGCCTCGACGGAAAAAATAAATCGTATTGCACGCCCGAAGCGTATCGCGGCGAAACCTGCTGGCTCTTTCACAATCGCGGCAACGGCACATTCGAAGACGTCACCGCGGCGAGTGGAATTTTCGATACCAGCTCTAAGTCTCTTGGTGTGGCCATGCTCGATTTCGATCAGGACGGCTGGCCCGATCTTTTTGTCGCTAACGATACGCAACCCAATAAGCTCTATCGCAACCTGCGCAATGGGAAATTCAAGGACGCTGCCGTCGAGGCGGGCCTCGCCTTCAGCGCCGACGGCAAAGCGCGAGCCGGAATGGGTGTGGATGTCGGCGATTTCGAAAATTCCGGCCGCCCCGGCATCGCCATCACCAACTTCGACAATGAGATGGTCGGCCTCTATCGTTCGCCTTCCGCAGGACAATTCGACGATGTCTCGATCTTCGCGGGGGTTGGTGGCCCTTCCAAAACTACCCTCGGCTTCGGCTGCGCTTTTGCCGATCTCGATCTCGACGGCCGGCTCGACCTTATCGTTGCCAATGGCCACATTGACGACACCGTTCGCAACATTCGCGGCAACGTGGGCTACGCGCAGCCTCCGCATCTTTTTCTGAATCTCGGCAACGGAAAGTTTCAGGATGTAGCAGGCACACACGGCGGCGACTTTGCGACCGCGCGCGTCGGCCGCGGACTCGCTTTCGCCGACTTCGATCGCGACGGCGACGTGGATTTGCTTCTCACCACGAACAACGGCCCGGCCTATCTTTTTCGCAACGATATCCGTTCTGGAAACCGATCGCTGCGGCTGCATCTCACCGGCACGAAATCCAATCGCGATGCAATCGGCGCCGTTGTCCGCATCTATCACGGCGGCGAAAACCAGATGCGGACCGTGCGCGGCGGCTCCAGCTACCTGTCGCAATCCGAGCTGGCGGCAACCTTCGGTGTAGGTAAAGCCGACCGCATCGACCGTTTGACAGTGGAATGGCCCGGCGGAGGCACCCAGGAATTCAAGAATATCTCTACCGGAAAAGCCTATGAAGTAAGTGAAAGCAAAGGACTTATCGAGGTTTATGAATTCTAGTATGTTTCCATTATTGTGCGCTTTCGCCTCCGCCTCTATAAATGGCTTCAACAAAGTAACTTGCGCTGCCCGAATTTACGAGTTTCATAACACCTCGGGAGCACCCCTTAAGGACGCGGTCGGATACCCCAAACTATTCCGGCCGCGTTCGTGTTTCTCGGGGATTGGGGCATCGAAGATTCTGTTTTCCGGGGTAAACGGGCTATGAGCCGTTCGCGGTTCGCACTTCTTCTCCTTCTCACGCTCTCGGCGATTTACCTGTACGCGTTTCCGTCGGCGACACTTATTTACGGTAGCGGCGTTCTCCTCCATGCTGGTGCCGGAATTTTGCTCGCCATTTTGTTGATTCCGATTTTGCGGCAAGTCTTTCGCGATTGTTCCTGGGAACTTCGCGTCGGTTGGCTTCTCATCGCTACTGGAACTTTGCTCGGCCTCGCGCTGATCAAGATCGGCACGCCGCACCGCTTGCGCGGCTGGCTTTATCTCCACATCGTTTTCTGTTCTGTTGGTGTGTTGTTTGTAGGAAGTTCCTGGCTCGCTAGGCGCGGCTGGTTTGGCAAAGGTTCCGCTGCCGGAGCAGCAAGCTTCGCAGCCTTGGCTTTGACGCTGGCTGCCGTAGCTGCCGGCTCCTGGTGGGTGAGAGAAATTGCCTGGAAGAACAGCTACCAGGTAACAAATCCCAAAATGCCGTCAGAAACGATGGACGGTGAAGGCGACGGTCCCTCCGGCAAATTTTTCCCAAGTTCCGCGCAAACCAAAGACGGAAAAAACATTCCCGCGAAATATTTCATGCAATCGCAGGCTTGCGAGCGCTGCCACAATGACATCTACAAACAATGGAACAGCTCCGCACATCACTTTTCTTCCTTCAACAATCAGTGGTATCGCAAAAGCATTGAGTACATGCAGGACGTCGCCGGAGTGAAATCCTCCAAATGGTGTGCGGGCTGTCACGATCCCGCGCTGCTCTTCAGCGGAATGTTCGATTCGCCGATTCGCCAAATTGAAAATACTCCGGCGGCACAAGCCGGGCTCAGTTGCATGATGTGCCACAGCATCGTCGACGTGAAAAGCACCATGGGCCAGGGCGATTTCGTTCTCGAATATCCGAAACTGCATGAACTCGCCGCCAGCGAAAATCCTGTGATGCGCACGTTGCACGACTTCATGGTGAAGGTGAATCCGGAGCCGCATCGCCGCACGTTCCTGAAGCCCTTCATGCGCGAACAAACCGCGGAATTCTGCTCCAGCTGTCACAAGGTCCACCTTGATGTTCCGGTGAACCGCTACCGCTGGGTTCGCGGCTTCAATGAGTATGACAACTGGCAAGCCAGCGGCGTTTCCGGACAAGGCGCGCGTTCCTTTTATTATCCGGCAAATCCGATGATGTGCGCCGATTGCCACATGCCGCTGCTGCCCTCGAAAGATGAAGGCAACATCAACGGTTTCGTTCACTCACACCGTTTCCCCGGCGCCAACACCGCCGTACCCACCGCGAATCTGGACTCCGAACAACTTGCGCAGAGCGTGAAATTCCTGCAGGACAAACAAGTCACCGTCGACGTTTTCGCCATCTCGCCTGCGGGCAAAGCTGAAGCTGTTTCGCCCTCTCCGCTGGCAAATGGACAGGAACTTTCGACGACGTTCGCGGTTGGCGAAGAGGCTGAGGTGACTTCGCCGCAGGGGCCTAAAGGTGAAGTCCGCGCGATTACGGCGCCACTTGGCCGTGTGCAAGCTTCCGTGCGTCGTGGTGACGATTACCGCGTGGATGTTGTGGTCCGCACGCGCAAGGTTGGACACTTTTTTCCCGGCGGTACCGTGGACGCGTTTGACGTGTGGCTCGAATTGCAAGCGACTGATGAGAAGGGACAAATTCTTTTCTGGAGCGGCAAGGTCGAAGATGACGGCAAGGGCCCTGTCGAGCCTAGCGCGCATTTTTATCGCTCGCAACAGATCGACGCCCACGGCAACGTCATTAACAAACGCAACGCGTGGTCAAACCGCGCCGTCGTTTATGTTCACCTGATTCCACCCGGCGCTGCGGACACTGTTCACTATCGAATTCACATTCCGGAGAATTCCGGCGAGAAAATTAGTTTGCACGCGAAACTCAACTATAGAAAATTCATGTGGTTCAACACGCAATTCGCCTATGCGGGCGAGGAAGATCAGCAACAACCGAAAGGCGCTACCACTCCCGACTACGATGATCGTAAGTTCGCATTCCACGGCGATACTTCAGGTGTCGCTGGTATGCTAAAGAAAATTCCCGACCTGCCCATCATCACCGTCGCCGAAGACACGAAAACCATTGCAGTGCTTGGGAGGTCGAATCCCGTTCCAGCTCCGAATGCAGTCGCCGCGAAAGAAGACTGGATGCGCTGGAATGACTATGGCATTGGACTATTTCTCCAGAACGACTTTAAAGGAGCCGAAACAGCATTCGCAAAAACCACGGAAGCCGATCCCGCAAACGCCGACGGCTGGGTAAATATTGGCCGTGTCCGCACGCAGGAAGGCGATACTGCGGGCGCGTTCACAGTTTTGGATAAGGCGCTTTCGCTCAAACCGGAGCTTGCGCGGGCAAATTATTTTTATGCACGAGACCTGAAGGAAGAAGGCAGGTACGACGAAGCCATCGCGAAATTGCAGAGTGTGCTGAAGCAATATCCGCGCGATCGCGTGGTGCGCAACGAACTTGGGCGGATCTATTTTCTTCAGAAGAAATATTCCGACGCCGTTCAGCAATTTGAATACACGCTTACCATCGATCCTGAAGATTTGCAGGCCCACTACAATTTGATGCTCTGCTACAACGGCCTCAGCGATGAAGCTAAGGCCGAAGCACACAAAATCCGTTATCTGAGATTTAAAGCGGATGAATCGTCGCAGGCGATCACCGGACCGTACCGGCAAAATCATCCTGAAGACAATAACGAGCGACAGTCGGTTCACGAACATGTTTCCGTGGCGTTAAATGCCAAAACTGTGAGTGCTGCAAAGAAATCCGCTGCAGTGCAAAACAATCAGTCTCGCGTATCATCGGCGGGAAAAGATTGATTTCGAAATTCCACAAGGAACAAAAATGACCTGGATCAAAACAGTTTCGATGTGGAATGACGAGCGCGTGAAAGCGGCGATGGAAGCGCAGCGCAAGCTGTATCCCCAGGAGTATGCGACTCCTGTACCCGCAGTGGACCATGGTCCGGAAGCTGGAATTGTTGCGTCGCACACGCTGCTGCCGGACGTGCTGTTTCATTCCTTCAGCGCGTTTGGGGCAATGATGGCGCCGGAGCTGCCGCTGCAGCGCAGGCAGCATGAAATGATTGCGACGATGGTGTCGGTCACGAACCGATGCCACTATTGAATCGAATCTCACGCAGAGTTTCTGCGTCGCGTGACGTTGGACGATTCGCTGGTTGAGGGGCTGCGCCGCGACTATCGCACCGCGCCCATCACCGAGCAGGAACGCACGATGTGCGATTATGTCGTGAAGCTTACAAAAGATGCGGTGCAATGCAGTCCAGAGGCCTTGGATAAGTTGCGCGCAGCAGGTTTCGACGACAAAGGCATTTTACAAATTACATTGATTGCATCCTGGTTCAACTACATCAATCGCGTTGCCGATGCACTGGGCGTTGGCCGCGGGAATCCTGCGGAGAAACCTTGACGACATATTTTGCAATCAGCCGATCGCTCGCAATTTTGACTTCGTTCTTGTTTCTGTTTTCTCCTTTTGCAAACGCACAAAGCGCAGAAGCCAGCGTTACGTTTCAAGACGTTACCGCGAAATCTGGAATTCATTTTGTTCATAACAACGGAGCGTTCGGAAAAAAGTTTTTGCCGGAGACGGTGGGCCCGGGTGTTGCATTCATCGACTATGACAACGACGGGTGGCCGGATATTTTTCTTGTGAACGGAACGGACTGGCCAGGCCACGGGGAGAAACACACCACGCCGAAGCTTTATCACAACAATCACGACGGCACCTTCACTGACGTGACGCATAAGGCGGGACTGGACGTCGAAATGTACGGCATCGGCGTGGCGGTCGGCGATTACGACAACGACGGCTACGACGATCTTTTCGTCACCGCGTACGGCCAGAGCCGGCTGTTTCACAACAATGGCCCGGACAAGGCGGGCAACGTAACGTTCACCGACGTCACGCAAAAGGCTGGAATGTCGGGCGTGAAGGAATTCAGCACCAGCGCTGCGTGGGTCGATTACGACAAAGACGGCAAACTCGATCTGGTCGTCGGAAATTATGTCCAGTGGTCGCCGGTGACTGACCTTTACTGCACGATGGACGGCAAGAGCAAATCCTATTGCACGCCGGAATCGTACAAAGGAACTTCAGTGCGGCTGTGGCATAACAATGGTAAGGACGGCGGGGGCAACGTCACGTTCAGTGATGTGACGCAAAAAGCAGGGCTCGGCGAACCAACTTCAAAAACGTTGGGCGTTGCGATGCTCGATTACGACAACGACGGCTGGCCCGATTTGCTTTTCTCGAACGACACGCAGCCGAACAAGCTGTATCGAAATAACGGCAATGGAACGTTTACTGAAAAAGCTGTCGTCGCCGGCGTGGCGTTCAGCGAAGACGGCGTGGCGCGCGCGGGAATGGGCGTGGACACTGCCGACTACGACCGCAGCGGAAACACCAGTTTGCTGATCACCAACTTCTCGAACCAAATGCTTTCGCTCTATCACAACGAAGGAAGAGGATTATTCGTCGATGAAGCGCCACGCAGCGAAGTGGGCCGCGCTTCCCTGCTCACACTTGGGTTTGGATGTTTCTTTTTCGACTACGACCTGGATGGCTGGCCGGATATTCTGGTGGCGAACGGCCACATTGATCCGGACATTCAGAAGGTGCAGGTGAATGTGAAGTTCGCGGAGCCGCCGCACCTTTTCCGAAATTTGGGCAAAGGAAAATTTGCGGAGGTGACGAAATCGGCGGGAGCGGAATTTGCTGCGGCGCGCGTGGGAAGATCGGCTGCGTACGCTGATGTTTTTAACGATGGGCGTCTGGATGTGCTGCTTTCCACGAATGGCGGCGCGGTGCATCTTTTTCGAAATATGGCCCGGAACGCTGCTGCGAAAGGTGTTGCTGCCAATAAGAGTCTTCGCGTCAAATTAGTTGGCACGAAATCGAATCGCGATGGAATTGGCTCCGTGGTGCGGGTGACTTCGCCAGACGGAACGCAGACACAGATGCTGAAGAGCGGTTCGAGCTACCTTGCGGCCAATGAACTGGTGCTGACGTTCGGCCTGGGACAGTTGAGCAAAGCCGACGCAGTGGAGATTCGCTGGCCGAGCGGCCAAGTGGATCGCTTGTCGAACGTTAACGCCGGGCAGACTGTTGTGGTGACCGAAGGCCGGGGAGCGATGGCTGCGAGAGTCTTCGGGAAGTAAGCGATCAGCGACGGGTGATTCGTGACCGTGAAGGGTCGTGTCGGTGTTCACGCTTGTGCACCCCTGCCAAATATAAACGCACCGGCAAGCTCGCATGGCTCTCGTCATTGCTAAGGCTCCTTCTTGATGCTAGAGTTCCGTCCGATCTCGCCTCAGGACTCCGGGAACCATTCTTCCGCGATAACGGCGGCATTGCCGCGGGCGGAGGCCTTCATGGAAGAAAGTTTGGGCAAGCTTGTTTTGGACGCTCCACTTGCTGAGCCGGTCACTCAGCGTGAGCGCATCTCCTCCGTAGACACGCTCCGCGGCTTCGCTCTGCTGGGCATTCTAGTAATGAACGTCACTACGTTCGCCATGCCCGGAGTCTTCGATTTCAACCCTACTGCCATCGGCAGCATTGGCAAGTTAAATCTGATTACCTGGGCCGTGCGCTTTGTCCTGTTCGACGGCAAGATGCGGGCTGTCTTTTCGATGCTTTTTGGAGCGGGCGTGATTTTATTGACTTCACGCCTAGAAAAACGTGGCGAAGCCTCGCGCGCCGCCGATATTTTTACACGCCGCAATATGTGGCTGACGTTGTTTGGCGTTCTTCACGGTTACTTTCTTTGGGTTGGAGATATACTTTATTTCTATGGAATTACAGCCCTCCTGTTTCTATATCCCTGTCGCAAACTGAAGGCTCGGACATTACTGATTGCAGGGACCACGGCATTCCTGGTAGCAGCGGTCTATCATGGCGTGCGATTCGAGCAACGGCGTCATCTTGCTCAGCGCGCCGCGGTCGCCAGCTCGGCTGAGGCCGCCGGACAGACGCTATCCGACGAGCAGAAGGACGACGTGAAAGCCTGGCAAGCAGTGTTCAGCCGCACGCACCCCGATCAAAAAACTCTGGAGAAAGAGATTGCCGAGATGCGTGGCGGTTATTTTTCTGTGATCAAGTATTACGCCCCGATCATCTCCGATGCGCAAAGCAATCAGTACTATCGCTTCTTCTTTTGTGATGCGCTGGGCATGATGCTTATTGGCATGGGGCTGCTGCGGCTGGGCTTTCTCTCCGCGCAACTCCCGTATCGCGCCTACGCGTGGACAGCAGTGATCGGATACGCGATTGGTCTCCCTCTGGGCGCGCTTTGCGCTTTCGAAGTCTGGAAGAGAAATTTTCACCCGATTGCCATTATCGAGTGGGAATTCCTTCCTTACGACATCCAACGTCTCGGCGTTGCCATCGCTAATGCTTCAGTCGTTCTCATGATCGTGAAGGCCGGTGCGCTGAAATGGATCACCAGGCCACTCGCTGCTGTCGGACAGACTGCGCTCAGCAATTATCTCGGCACCAGCCTGATCTGTACTCTCCTTTTCAATGGTTACGGCCTGGGTTTGTTTGCGAAGTTGCAGTTCTATCAGCTGTTTTTTGTTGTGGCTGGAGTTTGGTTTTTCAATCTCACCGCGAGCACACTCTGGCTGAAGTATTTTCGTTTTGGCCCGATGGAATGGCTGTGGCGATCACTGACGTACTGGAAGCTCCAGCCCATTCTTCGTGAACATGCCCAGGCGCCCGCGGAGATCGCCACGGCAGAAGCTTGATGGTTATAAGGTTCGCGAGCCGAGGAGCGCCGTCATTCTGATTTATTCCTAGAATTGTGCCAACCGACCTCTTCAGACCTGCAGCTGGCGGAGATAGGGGACGCTGGCTTTCATAAGCTCCAGGTTCATTTCGACGTAATAGGTTGTAACGCCCGCGGTTTTGGCCGTTGTAAAGATTTTCTTCCAGTCGAGCGAGTCGTGACCTACCGCAACGATTTTCTTTTCCTGAGCGGACCAGCCTTGTACGTGCATCGAGAAGAAACGACCGGGATATTTGGTGAAATATTCGGCGGCATCGTACCCGCGGGAGATGGTGGAAACCTGGAACTGGAACTTGACCAGCTTGGGATCGAGCAGACGCAACAGGATGTCGTAGGTGCGTTCGCCATTGACGGTGGATAGTTCGAATTCCTCGTTGTGCAAGCCTTGCTGGATGCCGGCCTGGGCTGCGCGTTCGGCCATTTTGTTGTATTCATCGGCAGCGCGCTGCACGTCATCCATCGTGGGGCTCTTGGGACCGTTCAGAGTGGGCACGATCATTTGCGTCAAGCCGACGTCTTTGGCCCAGGCAATGCGATCGTCCTGATTGGCCCGCAATTCTTCAATACCGAAATGAGAGCTGACGCAACTGAGGCCGTTGTCGGCGAGAATTTTTTTGAGTTCGGGGCCTTTATATTTGGCGAGACTGCTGAAGCCAAATTCCTTGTAGCCAACAGGCGAACACAACTCGATTGACTGGAAGCCGACGTCGGCAAGCTGCTTGATGGTGCCGGGAAAATCTTTGCCAATCATTTCTTTTACCGGCCAGGTCTGGCATCCGATCGGGAGACCGAGCGGATTTGCGCTGAGTTTGAGAGCGCTCGTTCCAAGAAGGCTGGCTACGGCGGCTTGTGTTCCGGTTTGCTTCAAGAATGTTCTCCTTGATGTCAGATTCATTCGTGGCTCCTTGTGGTCTTCAGAAAATTCATTAGAGGCGTTGGTTAGAGTTCCCAGTGGGAGCGCCGTTCGGGGCGTATGAATTTTTCGGCCTGACCAGAATTGGTGACCTTAAGGTTAGAGCGGTCCCAATCGAGCCTGCCACCAAGCATGGTAGCGGCGTTGCCGAGAAGCAGGGTTTCGGTGACCATACCGGAAAATTCGAAGTTTCCACCGGGCTTGGTTTTACTTCCCTTACAGGCATCAAGCCATTCGCGTTCGTTGCCCGGCGAGCGGGGCAGCGTTTTCGGCGGCGGCACAAACGTTTTCATTTTAGATTCCGGGATCAGCTTGGGGCTACCGCCATGGAACGAACAAAGGATTTTACCGCGATCGCCGATAAACAGCAGGCCTTCGTCGTTTTCTTCGCCATCGCCGCGCAGCGGAAGATTTTCCGGGAGCTCGTCCGGGCGTGCGGGTTTTAATCCGCCATCGTACCAGGTGAACTTAACTGGAGGCATTTCGGCGCGGGCGGCAAAGTTATAGCGGATGACCGAAGCGAGAGGATATGTTTCTTCGTAGCGTTCACTAGAGCTGGCTTCGACACTGGCGGGCGCCTCGAGCTTCAAAACGCGGAAGATTGTATCGAAGCTGTACGAGCCCATGTCACCCAGTGCGCCGCAGCCGAAGTCGCTCCAACCGCGCCAGACAAATGGCAAGTAGGCGCGGTTGAAGGGCCGTTCAGGAGCGGGACCGAGCCAGAGATCCCAATCGAGTCCTTCGGGAACGGTTTCGGCCAGCGCGGGACGCTCGAGTCCCTGTGGCCAGAACGGGCGGCTGGACCAATTCAAAACTTCGCGGACCGGGCCGATGGCGCCGGCCCAAATCCATTCGCAGAGCGAGCGAGTGTCTTCGGACGCTTGATTGGCGACAGCGATCTGAGTGGCAACGCCGGTCTCGCGGGCGATTTCGGCAAGGCGGCGCGCTTCGTAGATCGTGTGGGTCAGCGGCTTCTGGCAGAAGACGTGTTTGCGCTTGCGCATGGCCGCAGCGGAAACGGTTGCGTGCAGGTTATCCGTGGTGCAGACGACGACCGCGTCGAGGTCATGCTGTTTTTCGAGGAGTTCGCGAAAATCGTTGTACGCGGCGCATCCCTGGTATTGGCCGGAGCGCTGCTGGGATCCGTAATAAGCGTTTACGATTTTCTGGCAGGGTTCGCGGCCGGAAACGCCCGAAGGCGCGCGAAGCGAGTGGGTGAGTTGCAAGGACTGATCGGGACTGAGCCAGTCCCAGCCGGAGTTCACGGCCAGAAGCTTGTGCACAGAGTTGGCGAATTCGTGCGTGTTCCATTGCGGATGGTTGAAGCCGACTTTATTGGGATCACAGACTGCTACGCCGTGTACGTCTGGTTGCTGCAAAAAGTGCAGCATGACGCGGAAACCTTGTGAGCCGACCCCGATGAAAGCAATGTTGAGCTTGTCGCTGGGCGCTACGTAATTTATGCCGCCCAAGACCCGACGCGGAACGATGGTGAGACTCGCGGCCGCTGCGGTTTGCGCCAGGAACTTGCGCCTCGGAATCGGGCGCTCAAGAGAGCTGCAAGGCTCAAACCGATTTTTCACTGTCCCTCCGTGATAACGGCGATCAACCCGGATACTTTAAACGAACTCGGGGTTTGCAGTGCTAAAAATTTAATTCGATTTAAGAAGCATCATTTTCATGTCGTGGAAAAAGGCGGTGATCCGAGTGAGAAGAGCGGAGGGAAGAGAGAAGTGAAGGGAGATTCCTCGCTTCGCTCGGAATGACGGCAAAAAACAAAAGGCGAAGAGCGGCGGTTGAACCCGCCGCTACGGCCGACTTGCCTACAGGCGGCAGATGAGGAGTTCGCGTTCGTAGACCATTTCTTTCGGGAGATGGTCGTGGAGTTCGATGAAGAGCTCTTCGTGGTCGATGACTTCATGGCGCCAGGCTTTGCCGTCGAATTCCTGGAGAGCGTCAAATTTCTCGCGCGGAAAATCCAGGCCGGTCCATTTCATATCGTCGTAATCGGGCATCCAACCGATGGGAGTTTCGCGGCCCTGGGCGCGTACGCGGGCACGGTCCACAATCCATTTGAGGACACGCATATTCTCGCCGTAGCCGGGCCAGATGAATTTTCCTTCGGCGTCTTTGCGGAACCAGTTCACGTGGAAGATGCGCGGAGTGACGGTAAGCGAGCGCTGCATCTTTATCCAGTGACGAAAATAATCGCCCATGTGATAGCCGCAGAACGGAAGCATGGCCATGGGATCGCGACGAACTTTGCCGGTGCTGCCGACAGCGGCAGCCGTCATTTCTGAGCCCATGGTGGCGCCGATATACACGCCGGAACTCCAATTGAAAGCTTGGTAGACGAGAGGCATGGTGGTGGCGCGGCGTCCGCCGAAGATGAAGGCGTGGAGCGGAACGCCGTTGGGATCTTCCCAGGCGGGATCGATGGTGGGGCATTGCGAAGCGGGCGCGGTGAAGCGCGCGTTCGGGTGAGCGGCCTTCGCGCCGGTCTGTTTGGCGATTTCAGGTGTCCAGCGATTGCCTTGCCAATCGAGGCACTCGGCGGGAGGCGTATCGGTCATACCTTCCCACCAGACGCCGCCATCGGGAGTTAGCGCGACGTTGGTGAAAATTGTGTTTTTCGAAAGCGTGGCCATGGCGTTGGGATTTGTTTTGGCGGAGGTGCCGGGAGCGACGCCGAAAAAGCCGGCTTCGGGATTGATCGCGCGGAGGCAGCCATGCTCGTCGGGGCGAATCCAGGCGATGTCGTCGCCAACGGTCCAGACTTTCCAGCCTTCGAATCCTTTGGGCGGGATGAGCATGGCGAAATTTGTTTTTCCGCAGGCGCTGGGAAATGCGGCAGCGACGTAAGTTTTCTCACCTTTGGGATCTTCGACGCCCAGGATGAGCATGTGCTCGGCCATCCAGCCTTCGTCGCGCGCGATGTTGGAAGCAATGCGCAATGCAAAACATTTTTTTCCGAGAAGCGCGTTGCCACCGTAGCCGGAACCAAATGACCAGATTTCGCGCGACTCGGGAAAATGGACGATGTACTTTTCTTTGTTGCAGGGCCAGGGGACGTCTTTTTGGCCGGGAGCCAGCGGCGCGCCGACGGAGTGCATGCAAGGCACAACGCGAGCGCCTTTGTCGATTTCGTCGAAGACGCGCTGGCCGATACGGGCCATGATGCGCATGTTGACGACGACGTAGGGCGAATCGGTGAGCTGAACGCCGATTTTTGCGAGCGGCGAACCGATGGGACCCATGCTGAAGGGGAGCACGTACATGGTGCGGCCGAGCATTGCGGCATTGAAGAGACTCTTGAGCTTGCGGCGCATGTCGTAGGGATTTTCCCAATTGTTGGTGGGGCCGGCGGCGTCTTTGGAGTAAGAGCAGATGAAGGTGCGATCTTCGACGCGGGCGACGTCGTTGGCGTCAGAGCGGGCATAGAAGCAGCCGGGCCAGAGTTTCTGGTTTAGCTGGACGAAGGTGCCGCTGGCGACCATTTCCTGGCAGAGCTGGTCATATTCGAATTGAGAGCCGTCAACCCAATGGATTCTGGCGGGGCGGGTGAGTTCGGCCATTTTTTCCACCCAACGCAGGAGGTGGTCGTTCTTACTGAGCGGAATTGCGGGATTGCGGGAACTTATGCTGGTGGAACTCATGCCAAGCGGTGCCCTCCCAGGTATCTTTAGCGACTCAAGGCGGCGATGCGGATTCGAACTGCAGCCAGGGCGTTTTTAGCTCAGGGTTTGTAAGTACAAACCCTGAAACCCGAAAATGGTAGCGACACCGGGGTTCGAACCCGGATTTTGTCTTGAGAAGCATCCGAACTCATTAGGTATCGCGTTCCAAACATTGCACTTAACGAATCATCATGCACGCTCACTCCACGATTCGCTACGAAGACCTGAGAGCTATTTTATTGGATTACTACCGCGAACACAAACCCCGCTCTCGAAACGCCATACAGGCGAAACGGATAGCGACGGAAATAAGCTCACTGAAGAAGTTTTTACTGGCGCCGACAAGCTGGATAGGTTTTTCAGGCGGATGCCGATCACCGAGATTGCGGCGGAACCTTCCGTTCGCTGGAACGTATTCATGTCTGTGCGACCGACCAATACGCCCAGACTGTCGTCTATCCAGTGTAATTGGCTCAAAGGAGCGCTATGAGGGACCTCTTGCAGGATATTCACTACGCGTTTCGCCTTTTCCGCAAATCGCCTGGATTTGTTCTCACCGCCGTGCTCTCGCTGACGCTCGGAATTGGCGCGACCACTGTCATCTTCAGCGTGGTCTATGGCGTCCTCCTCGATCCCTATCGTTACAAAGATGCGGATCGAATGGTACACGTCGAGCTGCGGGACAAATCTGGCCGCGGGCCACTCTTGCTTGTCAATGGCACGCAATATCAGGACCTTCGAAAGAGCACTTTCCTCGATGACGTGTTTTTGATGAGGAATCTGCAGCAGAACCTCACCGGGGAGGAATTTCCGATCACGGTTCAAGTCGGACTGTATACCCCGAACTTGTTCACCTATATGGGCGTGCCGCCGCTGCTGGGACGCGAATTCACGCCAGCCGACGCTCCTGGAGGGAATGCCGCGCCGGTTGCGGTACTGAGCTATTTGTTCTGGCAACGGCAGTACGGCGGAGGCCGTAACGTTGTGGGAAAAACGATTGAGTTGGATCACACCATTTACACGATCATCGGTGTGGTACCCCAGCGCTTCACATGGGGCGACTCAGACGTTTATCTGCCTTCATATCCCACGGCTGATACGCACGAGTATTGGCTCTCCTTCGTCAAACTAAAACCCGGCACGAAATATCCAGCTGCGACGGCGGAGCTGCAGGTTCTTGTAGATGGCTTTGCCAAGCAGGACCCCAAGAACTACCCACAGGACAGGCGGGCCGTGATTGTCACCCTGAACGAAGAAGTGCTCGGGCGCTTTGCAGGCACACTGGTGCTTTTATTTGCGGCGGTCGTGGTCTTGTTGCTGATCGGTTGTGGAAATGTCTCTATTCTGTTGCTTGCGCGGGGGATCGCGCGGCAGCATGAGCTTGCCGTGCGCGCTTCGGCAGGCGCGGGGCGCGGTCGATTGATCCGCCAACTGCTGACCGAGTCGATCTTGTTGTCGGTCACAGGCGCGACAATCGGCGTGTTGGTCGCATACCGGGGGACGAAGGCAATCTCCAGCATGTTGCCGTATTACTCTTTCCCGCACGAAGCTGCAATCCACGTGAATGGCTCGGTGCTCCTGTTCAGCGCCGCTGTAGCGTTGCTCACTGGGATTCTGTTTGGAATTTCGCCTGCTTGGCAACTTTCTCAGCCGCAGCTTGGGCCGTTGATACAGTCCAGCAGCTCAAAGATGACCGGGAGCACTCGCGGACGCAATTTGCACCGGCTCCTCATCGCAGGACAAGTCGCGCTCACGCTGCTCTTGATGGCAGGTGCCGGTTCAGCCATGAAGTCATTCATGGCGCTCACTCATACGCCGCTGGGATTCGATCCGGACCACGTTCTCATTCTGGACGTGGCGCTGCCCAAAGGCGCAAAACCGTCTTGGCAAGAACGCCTGAACTTGAATGAAGCTGTAAGATCAGCTCTCGAACAAACACCGGGAGTGTCCTCGGCAGGGGTATCTGCATCCTGGTTCCCGCCATTCGGTGGCTTCCGAGCCAAAATAGCGATTCAGAGCAAACCGACGCTGACCGATTCAGAGGCCATGCTGGCGCTAGTAAGTCCTGAAATATTTTCCACTTTGCACGTTCCCCTTCTGACGGGAAGGCTCTTTGACCAACCTGAGGTCATGAGCGCGGCGCATTTGGCGGTTGTCAATCAAGCCTTCGTAAAAGAGTATCTTGCAGATCGCGAGCCGCTCGGGCAAAGCGTACGGAGCCCCATGCTCAAGTTTGACCAGCCGTCTTTCATGTTCGTACAAGCACCGGATGATTGGCTGCAAGTGATCGGAGTTGTCGGTGACGCAAAGAACGATAGCTTGCAGCGCGCGGTGAAGCCCACGGTTTTTCTGCCATACAGCTTTGTCCTTCCACCGGACGAATCGCTTTTTGTTCGGGCGAGCGGTGATCCTGACACGACAATTCATTCGATTAGACAGCGGCTGCGGGAACTCAGCTCCGAGTTGATTGTCGCCCAATCCCCGAACTACACGCTTACTTGGCGGCTTGATACGCAGGGATGGGGACAAGAACGTTTTATCGCGACACTCTTTGGCCTGTTTGCGGTTCTTGCGCTCGCCCTGGCCGCTACGGGTCTGTACAGCGTGGTCTCGTTCGTAGTTACGCAGCGTACCCAAGAGCTTGGAATTCGAATGGCGCTCGGCGCCCGGCGCGGTAACGTCGTTCAGCTTGTGCTCTCCTCAACCGTTGCCACGCTAGGCGTCGGTATTGCGGTGGGCTTAAGCCTCAGTGTGATTCTCAGTCGCATCGTCACGGCGTGGGCGGGTGGCAGTCCCCGCGACCCGGTGACGCTGTTCGCGGCGGCTTCGGTCCTCTTCTTTGTCGCGGCGATAGCGTGCGCGTTTCCTGCGTGGCGTGCCGCCTCGATCGATCCGATGCGGGCGCTGCGAATGGAATAGCACGTAAAACGTGCAAACTCCTGAAAAGCGCGCAAACCGTCCATCGTTTTGTTGCGCCAATTGCTGAATCGTCCGAAGCAAGCTAAGATTAATGAATCGTGGCGCTATGGTGCAGCGGTTCAGCACGCCGCCCTCTCACGGCGGAAACACGGGTTCGATTCCCGTTAGCGCTACCATAATTCCAGACAACTCACGCCGGCACTCCCGTTCCGATCTTCTGCCGCTCGATCCAGCGATCCA
>QHYO01000694.1 GCA_003224135.1 Acidobacteriota bacterium
CAAGGATCTTGCACCTCATCTTCCACAGAGGCGATTCTCACTCCGATAAGGTCTCCATTTCGTTGAGCTTCCAGAACGACGGCCTCGACAGCAGAAACTGGCATCCGTTTCACGCTCGCCAGAAAGGTCCATTGGTCACCATACGGGCGAAACTCCGTATCTACAAAGACGCTGTTTCCATCTGCGCGCGGAAGCTTTTGCAGAGGCAGGGCGATCAGGTTGCCAAGCCCTCCCTTTGGCATGGTGTCTTGGTTGGGGAAAAAACGGTCGTAGGAATCCAGTCCAAGTTGGTGACGAGACTCCATAGCACGAGTCAGGACCGCACAGCCTAGCTTTCGCGCGGTGGTTGCGGGGATCGCTCGGTCGAAGAAGATCCATACGTGGCCACCGTTTCCTGAGCGTGAACGCTCTAGTGCCGCTGGCACGTTCAGTTCGCAGCATACGGTCAGAAACGCAGCGGCATCCTTTTGCCATGTTTTCTTATCGAAATCGACCGCGAGGAACCAGCAGGTCTCATCCTGCAGCAGCGGATAAATGCCGAGGGTGTGATCTCCGACGAGATGCCCACGCACTACCTCGTCAGTCAACGGCCTGAACTTCCGAGTCTGGCGGTCAACCTTCTTGCGGTCCTCGTCTTTGGCGCGAAGATAGGCCTTCCAGTCACGATCTGCCTTGGGCATGTACCCATATCGCCCGTCGGCGTTCTCCCAGCGAACTGCATAAACATCGTCGCGCCCGTGGAAGAGGCTCCGGAACAATGCGATTCGTTGTTCAGCTTTCAAGACGGGGATGTGAGCACTTGGAAGTGCGTTGGTTGTGACGGGAATCCCGGTAGTGGACTGCACCGCCGGACTTTGTATGCCGTACTCCTGCAAGAGACAACGTAGACGAATATTTTCTCCACGCAAGCGCTGCATCTCAGCAGCAACGGACTGCAGGTCCACCAGCTTGGGATCAGATTCGTTCACGTGAAGCCTACTGTCGCCTTCTACCATCTGCGATTCGATCAGGGAATAATCTCACAGTTTGCAAACCCGTAGACTGTCTCCCAAACAGGCGATCTGATGCCCTGCGAGTCGCACCCGAAGGCTGCGTCCATAAGTTTCCTGGCGCCTGGCATAGCAGCGAGTGGCTCGCTGCGGGCTTGTTCGCGAGGCAACTCTCAGTCGTCCCAACCTATCTCATCTCTTGAGTGTGCGGTGAAGAACTGTTTGTGGCCAGCGAGATGAGCCGCAACGCGAAACGAAGCCGAATCACGCTCCAAGCTCCGGGCTGGCCGAAGACTGACAACCAAACTTCGAGTCTGTTCGCGCAGTTTCCGAGTAGGACTGTCACAGCTCTGGTGGATACTATATAGATGATAGTTTAGTATCACTTCTGATGTCTACGATTCTGGAGTTACCACCTCAAAGCAACTCGCCTTTGGCCGCCTGGCCACGGAGCAGGAACGTCTTGGGGTACGAACCGTGGCCACAGATCTTGAATGAACCGAAGTCCTTGTACCAGTCACCTTCCGGGACTTCCGGCTTCGATTCAATCCAGGCACGGAGTTGATTGAGATCGGCGATGCTGATTGCCCGGTCGCGCATCCGGTCGATCAAATGCTGGCGGACACCTTCTGGAAGATTGTCCCAACACTCGATCTTGGGCATCAGCCGCTAAAGACCATTCGGCCCAATTTGTCGCCGAGACGCTTGGCTTCCTCTGAGTCGGTAGCGTTGCGGAAACGCGCGGCAAGCTCGAAAAACTCTTTCTGCTTGCGCTTCTCAGCCTCGATCCCGTTCTCGATGAGTTCCACCAGCATCCGGCTGGAACTAAGCCGGCGGGTCCTTGCCATGCTGCGAACCTGCGCTGCGACGTTTACCGGAAGACTGACGCTTTGACGTACTGTTTTGTTTACAGACCTCATAGCAGCAGTATGCACCACAATGGTGCAATTGTACAGGTCGTGGATTCACGGCTTGTGCGCCGATCGAAGAAAACTACCACAACCGATGCCGTTTGCATTCGGCTCTAGGCTACCGTTCACCGGAAGAATTCGAAAATGAACCGGAAGATCGAAACCGTGACGCGAGTTTCGGAACAGCAACCCTGGGGGTTTTCAAGACGTTAACGGGAATTCAGAATTAGGACTTTGCGACTTCCGACGCACGTTGCAGGAGTGAGACAG
>QHYO01000113.1 GCA_003224135.1 Acidobacteriota bacterium
ATCTCGGCATCTGGTGGCATGAACAAACAGGAATGCCTCTTCCGCTCGGCGGCAACGCTGTGCGCAAAGCGCTTGGCCCGGATGTTGGCCGCTTGATTTCGAGGACGATTCGCGAAAGCGTCGAGTACGGGCTCGAACATCGCGACGATGCGTTGAAATACGCCATGCAGTTCGCGCGCGACATGGAAACCGAACTCGCCGACCAATTTGTCGGCATGTACGTGAACAAGTGGACGCTCGGCTACGGCGAAAAGGGCAAACAAGCTGTGCAGGAACTCATCACCCGCGGTACTCGGGCAGGCGTCATCTCCGGCCCGGACACAGTTGAATTCCTGAGCGAGTAAATCGAACTCATTTTTCGCAGCCACATGAAAATTCGAACAATTTGGAAAAGTGCAAGCTGTGCTCTCGCAACGTTGCTCTGCTGTTTCTCTCTGCGTGCGCAAACCGCCGCGGAGTACAAAGAGCGGGCCGAGACGGAAAAATCCTGGCCAAAAGAAGCGGTGCGCAGCGCCCGCGGCATGGTCGCCACCGATGAAGAGTTGGCTTCCCGCGTGGGTGTCGAGATTCTGCAGAAGGGCGGAAACGCGGTCGATGCCGCAGTGGCAACGGCATTTGCGTTAGCCGTAGTTGAACCTGCAGCGGGTAATATCGGCGGTGGCGGATTCATGCTGGTGCGCATGGCCGATGGCCGCACAGGTTTTCTGGATTATCGCGAGGTGGCCCCCGGTAAAGCTACGCGCGACATGTACATCAAGCCGGCCGGCAAGCTCGACAACGAAGCGTCAGTGATCGGATACAAATCGGTGGCGGTGCCCGGTACGGTGGCGGGCCTCGAACTTGCGCTAAAAACTTACGGCAGCATGAGACTTGCCGACGTAATGGCTCCCGCGATTCGGCTTGCCGAAAACGGTTATCCAGTTAGCGCAAAGCTGGCCAAAGAATTCAATGAAGAACGAAGACATCTGCAGAAGTTCTCCGTGAGCAGCAGAATATTTTTGAAAAATGGAGAAATGTACAAACCCGGCGAAACTCTTCGCCAGCCTGAACTCGCTGCAACAATGAAGCGCATTGCGAAAAACGGAGCCGCGGAATTTTATCGCGGCGAAACAGCACGCATGCTCGTGCGGGACATGGCCGCGCTCGGCGGGCTGATCACCATGGACGATCTCGCGCAATACCAGCCGAAGGTGCGCGAAGTTCTCCGCGCGAAATACGCACTCGATGGGCACACCTGGGAAGTGTTGTCATCGCCGCCGCCAAGCTCGGGCGGTGTAGCGATGATCGAAGCATTGAATATGTTGAAAAATGTACCCCTGAAGGGCTGGGATGATCTTGAAAGCGTGCACATGGTCGCGGAGACGATGCGCCGGGTGTTCGCGGACCGCGCGGCCTACCTCGCTGATCCGGATTTTGCAAAAGTGCCTGTGGATGGCCTGATCAGCGCGTGCTACGCCAAAGAAATCGCCGCCACGATTGATCTTCGGCGGGCTTCACCCAGCGCGACAGTTCATGCGGGCGAGCCGCATGTGTGCGGGGAAGAGGCCAGCAACGCTGCGCCGGAGGAAATCAGCTTGAATGATGGCCCGCACACAACGCACTTTTCCGTTGTGGATCGAGCGGGCAATGCTGTGGCGAGCACAACCACGCTGAACGACGGCTATGGCTCGCACGTCACGTCAAGTGCGGGGTTTCTGCTGAATGACGAAATGGACGATTTCACGACGCAGCCCGGCGTGCCAAACGCGCTGTTTGGATTAATTCAGTCTGAGGCAAACGCGATCGCGCCGGGACACCGTCCGCTGAGTTCGATGACGCCGACGATTTTGTTGCGCGACGGAAAATTGAGTTTCCTAACAGGTTCGCCCGGAGGGCCGACGATTATTTCGGCAGTGCTGCTCACGGTGATCAACTGGATGCGGCTGGGGCTGGATGCGCAAGCCGCGATCAATGCGCCGCGGTTTCATCATCAGTGGCTACCAGACCGGCTTTTGATGGAGCAGCAGTTCCCGGCTCCGATGGAACAGGGTTTAAATGCCATGGGCCATGCAACCAAGCGACGGGGACATATCGGCCTGGTCAACGCAATAGGTATTGATTCGCAAACCGGCGAAAGATTGGGTGCAGCAGACCCTCGCGATGAGGGCTCTGCCGTGGGATACTAACGGCGCATTCAGAGCGCCGCAGTTAAATTTAGTCTGCGAGCCCAAGCCACCATGCAGAAAGTCCTGTCCACTTATCTTTTTGTTTCGCACAAATTGACGCCAGAATTGTTGGCACAGATCTCCGAGAACGGATTCTCGGCGCTAGAGGTTTTCTGCTCGCGCGCGCATTTTGACTACGGATCGAAGCAGGAGATTCAGGCACTGGCCTCTGCTCTGGAAGCCAACCGCATGACGCTGAGTTCGCTGCACGCGCCGACAAGCAGAGATCTGAGCGCAACACGTGAGAGCGGAACTCCACTTTCGATTTGCGAGGTGGAGCGCGTCCGCCGAATCGAAGCCATGGACGAACTGAAACGCGCGATTGACGTCTCCGAAGAACTTCCGTTTTCAAGGATGGTGCTGCATATGGGCGGCACCCGTGAAACGGCCGATCCGCGCAAACGCGACGCGGCGTTTAGCTCCCTCGAGCATTTGGTGCTGCACGCACACCATGCGGGCGTAACGCTGGCGATGGAGAATACGAACAGCGAAATGGGTGACCCGGCCTATCTGCGATCGTTTGTGGACGAGACGCGCTTGACCGGCTTGCGATTCAATTTTGATATCGGGCACGCGCACCTCGCGGACGGGCCCGCGGAAGAGCGACTCGAGAAAAGTTTCGCGCCGCTTCGAGAGCTGACCGCGTCCGTACATCTGCACGACAATCACGCAGAAAAGGACGAGCACCTCCCGCCTTACGATGGCACGATTGACTGGAACGCGGCAATCGCTCTACTGAAAACAGCTCCATGCGAAGATCTGCCGTTCGTCGTGGAGCTGAAAGAAAAGTTCGGCGCCGACGCTCCGTCGCCTGCAGAACAGCTCGCCGCGGCGCGTGCAGCCTTCGATAAATTCGAAAATGCCTGGTCGGTGTAAGAGAACAGTGGTTCTTCTGGCGAAGCGCGAGGCATCCCTCCAGCCGTGTCAATGATATGAGCAATCGACGGAACTGGTGGTAGAGTTCTCGAACAAATCCGCGATGTAATTGTTTCGCGCAGTCGGGGGTCCGCAATGAAAAAACTTTCTGGGTTACGTTCTTCGCCGGGAATTTTCATCTTTCTGTTGATTTTCAGCGGAGGAATCGACCCGCTCTCTGCGCAAGAAACTGCTGCTTCGGCGTTGGGA
Organism: Acidobacteriota bacterium; assembly: GCA_003224135.1. Lineage (GTDB taxonomy): Bacteria > Acidobacteriota > Terriglobia > Acidiferrales > UBA7541 > Acidiferrum. The sequence continues at coordinate 3,330 of QHYO01000113.1, forward strand.
GCGTTTGAATCGCATGGCGATGTCGGAAAAGTTCTGCATCCGGGATCCGCGGAGTATGACGCCGCGAAGAAGAGTTACACGATTGCGGGAAGCGGCGAAAACATGTGGTTTGGTGCGGACGCGTTTCAGTTCGTGTGGCAGAAAATGTCCGGCGACGCAACTCTGACCGCTGACATTTCCTTTCTCGGCAGCGGCGGGAACAGGCATCGCAAGGCGGTGCTGATGATTCGGCAGAGCCTGGACACGGATTCTGTGTACGCGGATATAGCTCTGCACGGCGACGGTTTGACCGCTTTGCAATTCCGCGACGAAAAAGGCGCCCTGACGCAAGAAGTGCAATCTCTCATCTCGGCGCCGAGGCGCCTGCGTATCGAAAAACATGGTGCGTACTTCACGATGTGGATTTCGAATGGAAATGGTGAGATGGAGATCGCCGGCGGTTCGCCGCGAATCGAGCTGAAAGAGCCGTTCTATGTTGGAATCGGCGTGTGCAGCCACGACAAGGACGTGGTGGAACGCGCCGTATTTTCCCATGTGGAGATGACTACAGCTCCGCCAAACGCCGCTGCCAAGCTGTCCCCGGCCACGCTGTATAGCTTTTTGGAAACGGTTCCCATTGATTCGGGAGACCGTACAGCGGTTTACGTTGCGTCAGGGCGATTTGAGGCGCCGAATTGGACGCGAGACAGCAAGGCATTTCTTTTCAACCGCGACGGACGAATCTTGCGATTGCCGGTGGGTGGAGGAAAGCCAGAAACGATCGACACTGGCTTCGCCATCCGGTGTAACAACGACCACGGAATCTCACCGGACAGCACTCTGCTGGCCATCAGCGATCAGTCACAAGAAGAACACCGCTCGATCGTTTATATCGTATCGAGTTCTGGCGGAACTCCGCGGCGCATTACGAAAAATTCTCCGTCGTACTGGCATGGCTGGTCGCCAGACGGCAAGACGCTCGCGTTCGTTAGCCAACGCGATGGCGAATTCGACATCTATACGATCCCCGCGGCCGGCGGAGAAGAGACAAGGCTGACCACCGCGAAGGGTTTGGACGACGGTCCTGAATATTCGCCGGACGGACGGTACGTTTATTTCAATTCGGAGCGCACTGGCCAGATGCAGATCTGGCGCATGAGGCCGGACGGCGGCGAGCAGACACAAGTGTTTTCTGACGATTACAACAACTGGTTCCCGCACATCTCGCCTGATGGAAAATACATGGTGTTCTTGAGCTTCGACAAATCAGTGAGTGGACATCCGGAAAACAAGGATGTGATGCTGCGACTGATGTCGCTGTCG
>QHYO01000705.1 GCA_003224135.1 Acidobacteriota bacterium
AGAATGCGCATGACCCGACCGGCCGACAGGTCCGCTTCGTGCCCGTTAGGCGCTGACGAAAAAATCCGTCGTACTTGGTTTTCCGTGTATCGTTTGCAGCTTATACCGTAAGCCTAAGCTTATGCCTTTATTGTCGTATGTGCATCCGCTGACTAGTGTTTTTCCCTGAGCGGCGCTTTCCAGACGGCGACTGTGAAGAACGCCATGAAAATTGTTGCCACGGTGCATATTGTTCGCAGTTTCATGAGTGAGCCCCAAGAGTCTAAAAGAATCACAAGCGTTACTTACCGGCATGAAGCTTGCCACCCTCCTCACTTCCCAGTCAGTTTTTAACACCTTTACAATGCTTGGCATACCGGGGAATCCCTGTATAGCAATCGGGTACTAGAACTGTCCAAACGTGCAAATAATACGCCCCAGCGTTACTTCTATACGCGAATGTTAGTAGCAAGCCGATATTTTCTCGTACGGAAGCGGCACCCTAGAGCGCAACTGCGTCAGTAATAGAATGCGGTGCTGAACTAAGGTTGTTTATCTCCCGGCATAAAAAGCTTTTCGAAGACCGTTTCGCGTTAGAATCAGGTGAACGTTGGAACGACCAATGGAAGTAGGACACAAGGACTTCACCCGAAAAAAGCCGGACCAGCTCGTTTACCTGGAGCTCGGCGCCGGGAACGGCGGAATGCTCATCAGCATATCCGAAGAGGGATTCCGCTTTCGTGCCGTAAGTCCCGTGCGGCCAAACGGCACGATGCCGTTCGCCTTCTCCCTGGACGGCCGCCACCGTCTGGAAGGCAACGGCACGGTCGAGTGGCTCGAGGAAGACGGGAAAAGCGGAGGAATTCCAAGCGACTCTTAACGGTTGGCTGGCTTCGGATTCTTCGCATCATTCTGGCGGTCGCGAAGTTAGGCCCGCCGCGGCTGCTCCGCTCGACACCATGGAAAAAATCCGCCAGGAATTGCGCTCCGGCTATCCCGTCCGGCCGCGCCCGGCGGAGCAAGAGTCTCGCTCAGCCGTTTCTGAGCCACCTGTATCTGATGCAAAGATCGAACCGAAGACTCCTGATCGAAAAGCGAAGCCATTATTTTCCGAGCGAAAAACTGAAGAGCAGGAATCGCCGGCTGCCAGCAGGCCATTTCCACTGCCTGCACGGAACGCCCCGGAAAAAGAAAAACCTGAAACGGCTTCGTCGGCGTTTTTGAAGTCATTGCAACGGGAAACAAAGCCCCGGCCCGTCGCTCCTGTTGCGTCTGCTGTCCCCGCTGCGCCCGCCGCGCCTGTTACATCGGTTCCTCGCGGCGACCCGGCAGCATGGACCGCCCCTGCTATTCCTTTCTCGCCGGCAAAACCAGCCGAAACCTACATTCCATCGCCGTCTCGTCCGTTCGTGCCGCCGCCGGAAGATTCGTTTGAGCAGGCTTGGGAGCGAGCAAAGCTCAGCGCACCGCCTGATTCACCTCATTTAAGTCGCGCGGCCGCGGGCGGCATCATCGCTATCGCGCTCGCGGTGATTGTTGGCGCGCTCGCTTACAACTTCCGCGAAGGCATTGGCGGCGCATTCATCCAGTTGGGCCAATCCATTTCCGGCGACCGGCGCGCGCCGGTACCGGCAGGAGAGTCAAGGCCAGAAGATCGGCCGTCAGCTCAACAGGAGGCAGCGCAAAAGCCCCAGCCGGCTGCGTCGCGGCCGCAGAGCGCATCAAGCGAAAAGGAAAACGCCGCGCAACCAAATTCAATTTCGCCAAATCCAGATAGCGCGGTTGGCACCACAAATAGCGGACCGGCAGCCGCGAAAAACGGAACGGCCTCCGCCGCCAATCCGAAAGGTCCAGGCTTCATTGCGGTTCCTCTGCCTGCGAAGCCGCACGAGAATTCGACCTCCCAGATTCTCGCGGACGCTGGAGCAAAAGAGGTAACGCCGGCAGACTTGGGAACAGGACAGGAAGAATTCAACTCCGCACGAGAGATTTTGCGAGGGAATAGCAGGCAGAGAGATCTGCCAAGAGCCGTGGACTTGCTGTGGGCGGGCGTAAGGAAAGGATATGTACCGGCGGAAGTGACGCTGGCCGATTTGTTCCGGCGTGGCGATGGAG
>QHYO01000706.1 GCA_003224135.1 Acidobacteriota bacterium
ATTGCGGCGGAGCACGGCGTAACGAAGGAAGAGTACGCGCGCATCCAGAAGATTCTCGGCCGCGATCCGAACATCACGGAGCTGGGAATTTTTTCTGTGATGTGGAGCGAGCACTGCTCGTACAAATCGAGCAAAGTGCACCTGAAGCGTTTGCCGACACGCGGTAAGTTGGTCGTGCAGGGTCCGGGAGAGAATGCGGGCGTGGTGGATATCGGCGACGGGCTGGTCGCGGCGTTCAAGATCGAATCGCACAATCATCCTAGTTATGTGGAGCCGTTCCAGGGAGCGACGACGGGCGTCGGCGGAATTTTGCGCGATATTTTCACGATGGGAGCGCGGCCGATCGCGGTACTGGATTCGTTGCGTTTTGGGCCGATTGCAGAAGACGGATTTGTGGGGGCGAAGGGCAGTGCGTTTGCGGAAGCGAGGCCGGATGGCCGACTAAAGTCCGCCATTACAAAGGAAGAGCTGAAGACGAACCGGCGGATTCTGGACGGCGTGATTCGGGGCGTGGCGAACTACGGAAATTGCTTTGGCGTTCCGACGGTCGGCGGAGAGGTTTGCTTTGAGCCGTGCTATGCGCAGAACCCGCTGGTGAATGCGCTGGCGCTGGGGATTGCGCGGAAGGAAGAGATTTTTCTGGCTAAGGCGAAGGGCATTGGCAATCCGGTGATCTATGTCGGAGCGAAAACTGGTCGCGACGGAATTCACGGCGCGTCGCTTCTGGCCTCCGCGGAATTCACGGAAGAATCGCAGCAGAAGCGTCCGAACGTGCAGGTGGGCGATCCCTTCCTCGAAAAGCTGCTGCTCGAAGGGTGCATCGAAGCGATGCGCACGGGCGCGGTGGTCGCGATTCAGGACATGGGCGCGGCGGGACTGACCTGCTCGACGATGGAAATGGCATCGCGCGGCGGCACGGGAATCGAAATCGATTTGGCGAAAGTGCCACAGCGCGAAACGGGTATGACGCCATACGAAATCATGCTGAGCGAATCGCAAGAGCGCATGCTGCTGGTGGCCGAGCATGGCCGCGAACGCGAAGTGCTGGATGTCTTCAAGAAGTGGGGACTCGACGCGGTAGTGATTGGAGAAGTGAAGGACGGCGAACTCGCCGTTGTGAAAAACCACGGACTGGTGGCTGCGGAGATTCCGGCGCATCCGCTGGCAGAAGAAGGACCGGTATATCAGCGGCCGCTCGCCGCGCCTGAGCCACGCGTTGAGAGCGAGAAGGATTGGTTCCATTTTGCGCCAGAAGGCACGAACCTTACGGAAAATTTCAAAAAGCTGCTGGCGTCGCCGGCGATTGCGTCGAAGCGGTGGATCACCGAGCAGTACGACACGATGGTGCGAACGAATACCCTAGCGGGACCGGGAGCGAGCGATGCGGCGGTAGTGCGCATCAAGGAATCGGAAAAGGACGGGCCGGACGGTAAGACGATGCGCGCGCTGGCGCTTGCGACGGATGGAAATGGCCGCTGGTGCCAGTTGAATCCGAAAGTGGGTGCGATGCATGCGGTCGCTGAAGCGGCGCGGAACGTGGCGACAAGCGGCGCGCGTCCGATCGCGGCGACGAATTGTCTGAATTTTGGCAGTCCGGAAAAGCCGGAAGTAATGTGGCAGTTTTCACAGGCGATTGATGGGATTAAAGACGCGTGCACTGCGCTCGGCACGCCGATTACCGGCGGCAACGTAAGTTTTTATAACGAGACGCTGGGAACATCGATTTATCCGACGCCCGTGATTGGGGTGCTGGGGATTTTGGAAGATGCGTCGCGCGTGGTGAAGATTGCGTTTCGGAATGCGGGCGATGTGATTGTGTTGCTGCATGGGGCGGCAAAGCAAGAAGCCGGGACAAGGCACGGCACTACAAAGACCGAACGAGCATTTTCGTCGTCGGAATATTCGAAGACAGTAGGCGGAATTGTGGCAGGCGAACCACCTGCGATTGATCTTGAGGCTGAGAAAAGGTTGATCGATTGTCTCGTTGTCCTGGCGTCGGACGGAACGGTTGTATCGGCTCACGATATATCGGATGGCGGGCTCGCAGTGACGGTTGCGGAGTCGTGTTTCGCTTCGTCGACTGCGGTCGGCGCGAGCGTGAAGGCGGATGATCCGCTCGCGGCGGAATTCGCGGTCTTTGGCGAACGTGGTGCGCGCTGTGTAGTCAGCGTGGGGCCGGCAAAGCTTGCCGCGCTTCATTCAATTGCGCGACAATACGGCGTTGCTGCCAGCGAAATCGGCCAGGTTACCCGGGACCCGACGCTGCGCATCGAATATAGTGGGTGCGCAATTATCGATTCCCCGGTCGAAAGCCTGCGCGATGTTTGGGCCAATTCATTGGAACGCACGCTGTTGCTGAAATGACGCAAAAAGTCGCATACGCTGACGATCACTTCCACGATTATTGTGGCGTGGTCGGTGTATATGGTCATGAAGAGGCCGCGAAGCTGGTGTATCTCGGCCTGTATGCGTTGTAACATCGCGGGCAGGAATCGGCGGGAATCGTTTCGACCGACGGAAAAGATCTTTACGCCCATCGTGCAATGGGCGAGGTGGAAGAAATCTTCACGCCAGAAGTTTTGAACAAGTTGCCGGGAAGCGCGTCGATCGGCCACACGCGATATTCGACTGCGGGTGACAAGGCGCTGCTGAACGCGCAGCCGATCATGATCGATTGTAACAAAGGAAAAATTTCCATCGGTCACAACGGCAACCTGACGAATGCCGCGGAGTGGCGGCGCAAGCTGGAACATCGCGGATCGATTTTCCAGACCAATAGCGATACCGAAGTCGTGGTGCATCTGCTCGCGAAATCGCAGGCGCGAAATTTGTCCGGCGCCCTCGGTGACGCACTGAATCAATGTGAAGGTGCATACTCACTGGTGGTTCTGACGCCTGAGGAGCTGTACGCGGTGCGCGACCCGCGCGGGTTCCGCCCTTTGAATTTGGCGAAGTTTACGGCGCCGAACGGCGAGACGGCGTGGATCGTGGCGAGCGAGACATGCGCGTTCGACTTGTTGAATGCGCAGTACATCCGGGAAATTGAACCAGGCGAGATGCTGCGCATTTCGAAATCGGGGCTTGAATCCATCCATTTTGCGCCGGAAAAGCCGCATCAATTCTGCATTTTTGAGCATGTGTATTTTGCGCGGCCGGACAGCACGATTTTTGGACGAAGCGTGAACGACAGTCGCGAGGCGCTGGGCCGGCAATTGGCGCGCGAACATCCGGTGGAAGCGGATTTGGTTGTGCCGGTGCCGGATTCGGGAGTGCCCGCCGCGGTGGGCTATGCGATGGAGTCGGAAATTCCGTTCCGCATGGGACTGATTCGCAATCATTATATTGGGCGGACCTTTATTGAGCCATCGCAAGCGATCCGGAACTTTGGTGTGAAGCTGAAACTGAATCCTGTGCGCGGGCTGATGGAAGGAAAGCGCGTGATTCTGGTGGACGATTCGATCGTGCGCGGAACGACCAGTCGAAAAATCGTGCGCATGGTTCGCGAAGCCGGCGCCAAAGAAGTGCATGTGCGGATTTCGTGCCCGCCGACGATTTCACCGTGCTACTACGGAGTCGATACCCCAACGCGGGAAGAATTGATCGCTTCATCAAATTCGCCGGAAGAGATTCGCCGCTTTTTGGGCGCGGATTCGCTGGGCTACATTTCACTTGCGGGGCTGCGGGAAGCGGTGGGTGACACCAAGGGAAACTTTTGTACGTCATGCTATACGGGGAATTATCCCACGGACCTCGTGCAGCTTGAGGTGCGAGAAGGTGTAGGCCTCGGCAAACTGGTTGAACCGGCGGCCGTGACG
>QHYO01000007.1:0-4113 GCA_003224135.1 Acidobacteriota bacterium
TGACTGATCACCACTGCGAAGTTGGCGTTGTGCCTGCCATGACATCTGCCGAAGACGCGCTTGGAATGAATCCTGACGGCGTGTTTCTTTCGAACGGGCCTGGTGACCCGGAGCCGATGCAATACGCAGTAGAAAATATCCGCAAGTTCGTCGGCAAAGTTCCCGTCTTCGGAATCTGCCTCGGTCACCAGGTGTGCGGCCTGGCGCTCGGCGGCAAAACATTCAAACTGAAATTCGGCCACCACGGTTCGAACCATCCAGTGAAAAATCTTTTGACGAATCAAATCGAGATCACCGCGCAAAATCACGGATTTTGCGTCGATCCCGAATCGTTACCATCGAGCGACGTCGAAGTCACGCACCTGAACCTGAACGACCACACAAACGAGGGCATGCGCCACAAGTCGCAACCAATTTTCAGCGTGCAGTACCACCCAGAAGCTTCACCCGGACCGCACGATTCACATTATTTGTTCACGCAGTTCGTCGATTTGATGAAGGAATGGAAGCAGCCGGGAAGTTCGCGCCGATAAACGATCTAAAGCTGACGGGACCTGCACGGAAAACTGTTTGAAGGGGCGAGATGCCGAAGCGGAAAGACATTAAAAAGATTCTGATCATTGGGTCGGGACCGATCATCATCGGTCAGGCGTGCGAATTCGACTACTCCGGCGTCCAGGCGTGTAAAGCGCTACGGGATGAAGGTTACGAAACGATTCTCGTCAATTCGAATCCCGCCACGATCATGACCGACCCGGAGATGGCGAACCGCACCTACATCGAGCCGCTCTCAAAGGAATATCTTGAAGCCATCATCATCAAGGAGCGGCCAGACGCGCTTCTCCCGACGGTCGGCGGGCAGACCGCGCTGAATCTTGCCGTCGAGCTTGCCGAAGGCGGCGTCCTTGAAAAACACAAAGTAGAAATGATTGGCGCGTCGCTCCGCGCCATCAAAGTCGCGGAAGACCGTCTGTGGTTCAAAGACGCGTGCCGCAAGATCGGCCTCGAAGTTCCAGCATCCGCTCTCGTCAACAACGCTCAGGACGCGATGCGTCTTTGCGAGCAGCTTGGCTTTCCGCTGGTGATCCGTCCTTCGTTTACGCTTGGCGGCACCGGCGGCGCGATTGCCTACAACCGCGAGGAATTTGCTGACGCCATTTCACACGCGCTCGATATGAGCCCGGTGCACGAAGCGCTGGTGGAAGAATCCGTCCTCGGCTGGAAAGAGTACGAGCTCGAAGTGATGCGCGATTTTCGCGACAACTTCGTTGTGATTTGCACCATTGAAAACTTTGACCCCATGGGCGTGCATACCGGCGACTCCATCACTGTCGCTCCGGCGCAAACGCTGACTGACAAGGAATACCAGCGGATGCGCGATGCCGCCGCGGCGATCATTCGCGAAGTTGGCGTCGAAACCGGCGGCTCAAATGTGCAGTTCGCCATCAATCCAGAAAACGGCCGCATGACGGTGATCGAGATGAATCCGCGCGTTTCGCGCAGCTCTGCGCTGGCCAGCAAAGCTACAGGCTTCCCAATCGCAAAGATTGCGGCGCGGCTTGCGGTCGGCATGTCGCTCGACGAAATTCCCAACGACATCACCAAGAAAACGCCGGCGTCCTTCGAACCCACGATTGATTACGTCGTCACGAAAATTCCCAAATGGCAGTTCGAAAAGTTTCCCGGAGCGGACAGCACCCTTGGCACTCAAATGAAGTCTGTTGGCGAAGTGATGGCCATCGGCCGCACTTTCAAAGAATCGCTGCAAAAAGCGATCCGGTCGCTTGAACCGCACACTCCGTGGCGCGCTCCAACGGATACTCCGGACTCGCTTCTGCGCGAAAAGCTTGCTACACCGCGCCCCGACCGTATCCACTGGTTGCTCACTGCAGTTGAACGGGGTCTGCACGCGGAAGAAATCTGCGACCTCACAAAAATTGATCCGTGGTTTATCAAGCAAATCGAAGAGATTGTCGCAATGAATAAACGGGCTGCCGGAGTGACCGTCGAGACTGCTTCAAAGGAATTGCTCCGCGAAGTGAAGCGCCACGGCACTAGCGATGAAACTCTCGCGCAAATGTGGAAGACCACTCCAGCCGCGGTTCGTTTACAACGCGCGCGGTACGGCGTGTCTCCGGTTTTCAAGCGCGTGGATACCTGCGCCGCAGAATTCGAATCGTTCACTCCATATCTGTATTCAACCTATGAGGACGAAGACGAATCCGACGCGCAGTCCCGCCACAAAATCATGATTCTCGGCAGCGGGCCCAATCGCATCGGGCAGGGAATCGAGTTCGATTATTGTTGCTGCCACGCTAGCTTTGCGTTGCATGAAGACGGCTACGAAACCATCATGGTGAATTGCAACCCGGAAACGGTTTCGACCGATTACGACACTTCCGATCGCCTCTATTTCGAACCGCTCACGCTTGAAGACGTTCTTGCCATCGTCGAAAAGGAAAAACCACAGGGCGTAATCGTGCAATTCGGCGGACAGACTCCTCTGAACCTCGCGCTGGAATTAAAACGCAATGGCGTGCCCATCATCGGCACCGCGCCCGAATCCATTGATCTTGCTGAAGATCGCCGCCGCTTTGGCCGGTTGCTCGAAGAATTAAAAATTCCACAACCGCGCAACGCGACCGCGCTTGTTCCGGAAGAAGCCGCGCGCCTGGCCGGTGAAATCGGGCTGCCAGTTCTTGTTCGCCCAAGCTACGTTCTCGGTGGACGCGCTATGGTCATCGCTTACGACGCCAACACCGTTCAGGACTACGTCGCGCAAGCCGCCTTGATGGGTCCCGCTCGTCCCGTGCTGATCGATCAGTTCCTAGAAGAAGCCACTGAAGTCGACGTCGACGCGCTCGCTGACGGAAATAGCGTCGTCATCGGCGGAATCATGGAGCACATCGAAGAAGCTGGTGTGCACTCCGGCGACTCGTCCTGCGTGCTTCCCCCTGTCAGTCTTTCGCCAGCGAATCTCGAAACCATTCGCGATTACACCAAGCGCCTCGCGCTCGCTCTCAAGGTCGTTGGCCTGATGAATGTGCAATACGCCATCCAGCGCGACACGGTTTACGTTCTTGAAGTCAATCCGCGCGCGTCACGCACCGTTCCCTATGTCAGCAAAGCCACCGGTGTTCCACTTGCAAAAGTTGCCGCGCGCTTAATGGCAGGCAGGAAACTCGCCGACATGAATCTTCCTCTGGTGCATCACAATGGCGTCGCGGAAATCGCCGTGCGCGAATTTTATTCGGTCAAGTCGCCGGTATTTCCATTCAACAAGTTCCGCGGCGTCGACACTATCCTTGGCCCGGAAATGCGTTCCACCGGCGAAGTCATGGGCATTTCCACGTCGTACGGCCAGGCATTCGCGAAAGCGCAACTCGCTGCGGGTCAGCGGCTGCCGCGCAAAGGAACAGTCTTCCTCAGCGTCAACGATCGTGATAAAAAACACCTCGCCACAATCGGTAAAGAGTTGTCCGAACTCGGTTTTCAACTCACTGCAACCCGCGGCACGGCTGCCGCTCTGCAAAGCGCGGGCATCGAAGCCGAAGGCGTCTTCAAAGTAAACGAGGGCCGCCCCAACATCGTCGATCTCATTAAGACCGGCAAAATAGACCTGGTGATCAACACTCCGCTCGGACGCGAATCCTTCTATGACGAAAAATCCATTCGCCGTGCAGCGATACGCTACAACATTCCGTGTATCACAACGCTGGCGGCTGGGCACGCGGCTGCTCGTGGCATCCGCGCCCTGATTGAACAGGGAATCGAGGTCGCGGCCTTGCAAGATCTTCATAGTGGTCAGGCGGCCGTGTCCGGCTCGTCTGGATCGGGAGATTAGCGTTGAACCTTGCTGGCATATTTCCCGCGCTCACGACTCCTTACCGTGAAGACGGCAGCATCGCGCTCGACTATTTCAAGGCGAACCTCGCGCGCTACTATCGGACCGGCGTCGCCGGCTGGGTCGTGCTCGGCTCGACCGGAGAATCCGTTCTTCTCTCCGCTGGCGAAGCGGAATCGCTGCTCATTGCGGCCAAAGAATCTCCCGCGTCCGGCAAGCTGCTGATCGCGGGCACTGGCGCGGAGTCCACAGCCGAAACCATCGAAAAA
>QHYO01000007.1:4180-22364 GCA_003224135.1 Acidobacteriota bacterium
GCCGATTCCGATCCTTCTCTATTCCGTGCCCATCTTTACCGGCGTCACACTCGAAACGCCCGAAATTGTCGCGCTCGCCGAGCACCCAAACATCGTCGGCATCAAGGACAGTTCGGGCATGATCCAGCGCATCGTTGAAGTGGCCGCGCAAGCGCCAAAGAATTTCCAAATCTTAACCGGCTCGGCAGGCGTCCTTCATCCCGCATTCGCAAGCGGCGCAAAGGGCGCGATTCTGGCGCTCGCCTCGGCTTTGCCAGAAAAATGTGTCGAGTTGTACGAACTATGGAAACGCAGTCAAAATGCAGAGGCGCAAGCCTTGCAACAGCGATTGGCGCTCGCCTCCAAAACGATCGTCTCTGAAGGCAGTATCGCCGGTGTGAAATACGCGATGGACCTCCGCGGCTTCCATGGTGGTCTGCCGCGTCTGCCTCTTCTTCCGCTCGCCGAGGAGAAGAAGCAGCGGATCGCGCAGGTTGTAGGCCAATTGGAGCCTGCCGTCGCACGAACGTGAGCAATCCGCTCAACGGATTGCTCCTTTTGCCCCAGAGTCATGGACACTCGCACGCGTGGTGAAGAATGCGTCGCTGTAGCCCAGGAACTCGGCGAGGCCTACGCGGACGCATGGATTTCCTGCGACCAAGCGTTCAGGGACGCCTGGCTAGCGACCTATAACCTGATCGGTGGGACCGAGGAGGACCTCGAGCGAGCCGAGGCACTGGCCTCTCCCGCAGGGTCGCAAAGGCATCTACGGATAAACCGAGCACTCCTTAGGAAGTTTGCCCACGAAGCGCGCTCCGGACATAAAATACTCCTGCCCACTGAGCGCTAGCCGACTGTCCAACTAGCAATCCACGCGTCTATTTGCCTGTGACCGAATCCCCCGGCTATCATCAAACGTCCATGCATTGTCGCGCCCTGCCGATCGGTTCACTACCACATCAGCCGAAATTGCTGCTTGATTATCTGCATTCCTACGAAACCGTCAGGGCCTTCTATCAACACAAACCCGAGCTGGACAGCATCCTAGAAGTGGCGCGCACACCCGATTTTCCGTCCCACCGCCGTCGCGACGTTGCGGGAATCTTGCGCCAGCAGAATTTACTTCTTGGCTCCGGACCTGCGACGCTCGCGAATCTCGATCGCTTGGAAAATGGTGCGGTGGCGGTCGTATCTGGACAACAAACCGGCCTGTTTGGCGGACCCGCGTACGCGGTCTACAAAGCCATCGCCGCCGTTCGCATTGCAAAAGAGCTGACCGATCAGGGTGTTGAGGCCGTCCCCGTTTTCTGGATGGCCACCGAGGATCACGATCTGGACGAAGTTCGTCACGTCTCTTTCTTTCATGAAGGGAAGCTCGTGAAGTTCGAATTGCCTGCCGGTGTCGGCAATGGCGCGCCGGTTGGCCGGATTCCCCTTGGTCCGGAAATCGAGCCGCTGCAGTCTTCTGCTGCACAGTTGCTTGGCGAAGCAAACGGCGAGATGGCTCAAATTCTTCGCGACGGTTACCGCCCGCAAGAAACGTACGGCAGCGCTTTTGGAAAAATGTTTGCTCGGCTGTTGATCGACCGCGGGCTCATCTTGCTCGATCCGCTCGACCTTCGATTGCATCAGATTGCAGAGCCGGTTCTTTCAAACGCCATCGAGCAGCGCGATCTGCTGGAGCGAGAACTCCTTGATCGTGGAGAAGCGCTCGAAAAAGCGGGATACGCGGCGCAAGTGAAGGTCACTTCGCGGAGCACCGCGCTATTCTATATTTCACGGGACGGGCGCCAGGCAGTCACAAGCAACGCTGGAAAATTTGCGTCCGGCCAGAAATCCTGGACCAAAGCAGATTTGCTCGCGGCCATTCATAGCGAACCAGAAAGCTTCAGCCCGAATGCGCTGCTTCGGCCCGTTGTGCAGGATTTCCTTCTGCCAACGGTCGCCTACATCGGCGGCCCCGCCGAAATTTCCTACTTTGCTCAATCCGAAGTGCTGTATCGCAATCTGCTGGGCCGTATGCCGGTGATACTGCCGCGCGCGGGTTTTACCCTGGTGGACACCAAGGCTCAACGGCTCCTTAAGCAATATGGTCTCGAAGTTGAGGACGTCTGGAGTGGCCCGCAGGAACTTCGTAAGCGCATCAGCAAAGCCCGCGTCCCTGAAAATATTTCGGCTCTGCTCGTTGAGAATGGAAGCGAAATCAAAAGGAGACTCCAACAGTGGTCCGAGGCCGTGTCCATTGTCGATCCCACACTGAAGGATGCGGTTGACACCGCACAGCAGAAAATCGCGTATCAAACAGAAAAGTTGCAGGAGAAAATCGGGAGGGCGCTTGACACCAAGCTCAACGTGCTTGCGGCCCATGAAGAATTTCTTTCCAATCTTTTATACCCGGACAAGACGCTGCAGTCGCGCGAATTGTGTTTTCTTCCGTTCGCCGCCCGCTGGGGCCAGCAGGGCTTTGAAGAGATCGAACGCCATTCCGGCATCAAAAACATTGGTTCGCACTTCATTATTCCCGTTCCATAGTTCCCGATTCACGGCATGAAAACGCTTCGAATAAAAACGGCTCGCCGCACGCAATTCGTAGACATCACACGGGAAGTCGAACACGCCGTTCGCGATTCCGGAGTTAAGCAAGGGCTCTGCCACGTCTATGTTCCACACACCACAGCCGGCGTTGCGATCAACGAACACGCCGATCCGGATGTCGCGTCTGATGTGGAGGGGATCTTCGACGCCCTTGTCCCACACCAAGGCCCGTATCGCCACGCTGAAGGCAATACCGACTCCCACATGAAAGCGATTCTCACGGGCACCAGCCAAACCATGTTCATCGAAAGCGGCAAGCTCGTTCTTGGTACCTGGCAGGGAATCTTCCTCTGCGAATTCGATGGCCCGCGGCAGCGCAACGTCTTCGTCAAAATCGTCGCTGATCCAGCCTAACGACTGCCAATTGGGGCCATAACTGGTAGCCGGATGTCCTGCAACCAAATGGTTGCATTAGCCCACAGGCTCTGCTAATGTGCAACCTGGAGGTTGCGTATGAGCACAGACCGCATCGAGAAAAGGATTCTTCTTAATGCCCCGCGGAAACGTATTTGGCGCGCGCTTTCGGACTCCACGGAATTCGGGACCTGGTTTGGCATGAAGTTTGACGGCCCCTTTGTGCCAGGCGCCGTCATGCGCGGTGTCATCGTAGGCACCAAGGTCAACGCGGAGGTCGCCAAAGCTCAGAAGGAATACGAAGGCATGTCGGGCGAGATCACCATCGAGCGGATCGAGCCCGAACGGCTGTTCTCCTTCCGCTGGCATCCCTTCGCCGTTGAGCGCGGCGTCGATTATTCTGCTGAGCCGACGACGCTTATCGTCTTTACGCTGGAGGAAACTCCCGATGGTGTTCTGCTGACCGTCACCGAGTCCGGCTTTGATCAAATCCCGCTCGAACGCAGATCGAAAGCATTCACGGCCAACGAACAGGGCTGGACGATGGTATTGAAACTAATCGAGGAGTACCTTGCCCAAACACCGTAGCTTTAGAATCGTGGCGACGCCAAAAGGCTCTGCGGCACTATTCGCGGCCTTGGGTGACAAGACCCGCTTACGCCTTGTCTCGCGCCTGTGTGATCACGGGCCCATGTCTATCAAGAGACTCACCGCTGGCTCCGATTTCAGTCGCCAGGCGATATCGAAACACTTGCGCGTGATGGAGCGAGCCGGCCTGGTGCGCAGTGCGCGGCAAGGACGCGAAAGTATCTGGCAATTGGAGCGGCGCCGCCTAGAAGAAGCCCACCGCTTTCTCAACCTGATTTCGAAACAGTGGGATTCCGCGCTGTCCCGCCTCCGCGATTTCGTCGAACACTAGGCCGAAGAACACACGGAATATCTCTCTAAGCGGTCACCTCGTCCTTGCCCGCTGCTCGCCGGATGCCATTTTGGCGCGCGAGCAGTGCCTGTGCCTTATGCTACAGTTTTACTTTAGCTTATGAGCCTCGGCATCTACATCCAGGTCCCGTTCTGCCAGACCAAATGCACATACTGCAATTTCCACACAGGTGTCGTGTCGAGCGCTCGTTTCGCCCCTTACGCCAAAGCCGTGGAGACCGAAATCCGTGAGCACCGAAGCCGCCTCAGTTCAGCGGGCGTCGCGTTGCCGGACTCACTTGCGGCCTTGACCGTCGACACTGTCTATTTCGGGGGTGGTACGCCAACCCTGCTCGACCCTGCACATCTCCAGGGAATGCTCGATGCCGTTCGTGAAACCTTTCCCTCAAAATTTCGCGAAGTCACTCTAGAAGCCGATCCCGAAACAGTGGTCACAGAAAAGGCTGAAGCCTGGGCCGAGGCTGGAATCAATCGCGTCAGCTTCGGCGTCCAGTCTTTTTCCGATGCCGAACTGAAAGCCGCAGGCCGCGTGCATCGCCGCGCAGATATTTACCTCGCCGTCCCCATTCTGCGCGCTGCAGGCATCTGTAATATCAGTTTTGACCTGATCGCAGGATTGCCGCACCAAAGTTCCGATTCCTGGCGCAATTCTCTTGAAGAACTCATTCAAATCGCGCCGCAGCACGTTTCCATTTATCTCCTCGAAGTGGACGAAGGCAGTCGCCTTGGCAACGAGCTCCTCCGCGGAGGCACAAAGTATTTCGCCTCGGCCGTTCCTTCGGACGACGACATGGCCGATTCTTACGATTCAGCCCGCCAGGTGCTTAGCGCGGCGGGCTACGAGCATTACGAAATTTCAAACTTTGCAAAACCGGGCTTCGCGTCCGAGCACAATCGCAAATACTGGCGTCGCGAACCGTATCTCGGATTTGGCGCGGGCGCGCACTCCTTTTCTTCCCTGCAACGATGGGCTAACGCCCACGATTCGGCAGCGTACGTGCAATCGATCGCAGCGGGCAAAGTTCTCATCGAGCAATTGGAAACGATTTCCAGCTCTCAGGCGCTCGAAGAAGAACTCTTCCTCGGACTTCGCCAACTTGCGGGCGTCGATCTCGACCGCCTGCAAGAGTCCTACCAAGTTTCATTAAAAGATCGCTTCACTTCGCTGGAGTCGGCGGGTCTGATCGAATGTTCCGGAAGTGTAGTTCGCCTCGTACCAGCACACCTCAGTATTTCAAACGAAGTTTTTGTCGCGTTAATGCGCTAGCGTGCAGTCAGTTTTTCAGCGGAGGAACAGAAAGAATGCCGACACAAGCGACCACGGATCCGGATAGGGAACTGCAATCCTCTCCAAATGACTCCGGCGTTGTCGATCTGCGCAGCGACACTGTCACGCGGCCCACTCTCGCGATGCGCCGCGCCATGGCCGAAGCCGAAGTTGGCGACGACGTCTATCTCGAAGACCCCACCGTTAATGCCCTCGAACGCCGCGCTGCCGAAA
Source organism: Acidobacteriota bacterium (assembly GCA_003224135.1). GTDB lineage: Bacteria > Acidobacteriota > Terriglobia > Acidiferrales > UBA7541 > Acidiferrum. The sequence continues at coordinate 9,549 of QHYO01000007.1, forward strand.
TTTTCGGCAAAGAAGCAGCGCTTTTCGTTCCCTCGGGCTGCATGGGCAACCTCATCGCCATAAAAGTTTGGACGCACCACGGCGACGAAGTTATTTGCGAGGAACGCAGCCACGTCAATCTCTATGAACTCGCCTCGATGTCCGCAATCGCGGGCTGCATGCCACGCGTAGCTCGGGGCGAGGATGGCATCCTCACTTGGCCGCAAATTGAAGCCGTCATTCGCCCAACAATTTATTACGACTCGCAAACCGCTCTCGTTTGTCTGGAAAATTCCCACAACATGGCGGGAGGAACGCTGTACACCGCCGACCAAATTACGGACATCTGCGAGCGCGCCCACGCTGCCGGATTGAAAGTTCACCTTGATGGCGCCCGCGTATTCAACGCCGCCGTTGCACTTGGTGTAGAAGTCGCCCAAATTGCAAGCAATCTCGATTCCGTCATGTTTTGTCTCTCCAAGGGGCTTGGCGCTCCGGTGGGCTCAATGGTCGTCGGCTCGCACGCTTTTATTGAGAAGGCGCGCATTTACCGCAAAATGTTCGGTGGTGGAATGCGCCAGGTCGGCGTTCTCGCCGCTGCGGGAAGAATCGCGCTCGAAGAATCTCCCAAGCGACTAAACATCGATCATCAAAACGCGCAGCGCCTCGCCGAAGGCATCGCTCAGATCCCATCTTTGCGAATAGACCCAAGGTCCGTCAAAACCAACATCGTCATTTTCGATTGCAAAGAAACCGGGATGGATGCCGTCCAGCTTTGCGATGCGCTGAAACCGCACGGAGTCTGGGCACTCGATACTGCCCCGTATTCTGTTCGTTTTGTGACGCATTGTGATGTCGGCGCGCCATGCATCGAGCGCGCTCTGGAAGTGCTGCGAGCGGTGGTCACGAAATCTCAAGGAACCGCGGCATCCACCGCCAGACAATAAGCCACTTGGTATAACATTATCTTTACTCAGCTATAGTTTCCACTTTACCGATGAACAGCAACAACTCCGCCGCAGCGTTCGCGAATTTGCGGAAGGCGAAATCGCGCCTCACGTCATGGAGTGGGATGAAGTCTCGCACTTTCCCATGGAAATCATGCCCAAGCTCGCGGAGATGGGCCTTCTCGGCGTCATTTTCCCCGAGCAGTATGGCGGCGCCGGCCTCGGCTACATCGAATATGCCACCGCCATCGAAGAAATCTCTCGCGTCGACGGCTCCGTTGGCCTGATCGTCGCCGCACACAATTCACTTTGTTCGAACCACATTTTCAAGTTCGGCACAGAGGCGCAAAAGCACAAATATCTCGCTCCACTCGCGCAAGGAAAGAAAATCGGCGCGTGGTCGCTCACCGAGCCTGGAGCCGGCTCTGACGCCGGTGGTACACGAACTATCGCTACCCGCAACGGAAACCATTGGGTTCTCAGCGGCGCGAAAACCTTCACCACGAACGGCCATTACGCCGACGTCTGCGTCGCAATGGCCGTCACCGATACATCCAAATCCTCGCACGGCATCAGCGCTTTCATCGTGGAAAAGGGAACTCCTGGCTTCAAACCGGGCAAAAAAGAGAACAAGCTTGGCATGCGCGCCAGCGACACTTCAGAAGTGATTTTCTCTGATTGCAAAGTGCCTCACGAAAACCTGCTCGGTGCGGAAGGTGAAGGCTTCATCGGCAGCCTCAAAATTCTTGACGGTGGACGCATCTCCATCGCCGCGCTCGCGCTCGGCATGGCGCAAGGAGCGCTCGACGCAGCCGTAAAATATGCGAAGCAGCGCAAGCAATTCGGCCAAGCTATCAGCGAATTTCAAGCCATCCAGTTTAAGCTCGCCGACATGGCCACGGAGGTGGAGGCCGCGCGCCTCCTCGTTTATCAAGCCGCGTGGCTCGCCGACCAGAAAGATGTCCGCTTCACACGTGAATCCAGCATGGCTAAGCTTTTCGCCAGTGAAGTGGCCGTCCGCGTCGCCAACGAGTGCGTACAAATTCACGGCGGATATGGATTCATCAAGGATTACCCCGCCGAAAAGTTCTATCGCGACGTGAAGCTCTGTACTATCGGCGAAGGCACCAGCGAAATCCAGAGACTCGTCATTGCCCGCCAGCTACTTGGAAAGAAATAATACGAACATGCGTCCGCCTGTGTTCTCTGCACAAAAGCGACAGGATCAAAATGTCTCTGCCCATTGAAACGTGGGCGGAGCAAGTTCGCGCCGGAGAAACCCGTGCGATCTCTCGTGCCATCACCGCCATCGAAAATCACACTCCCGAGGCCGAGCCTCTTCTGAAAACTCTTTTTCCTCAGACTGGCGCAGCCTATCTCACCGGAATCACTGGGGCGCCCGGCACCGGTAAAAGCACGCTTGTCGACCGCCTCGCTGCCCACTACCGCAAACAGGAAGATCGCGTCGGCGTCATTGCCGTTGATCCCACAAGCCCTTACACGGGCGGCGCGATTCTCGGCGATCGCATCCGCATGCAGAGCCACGCAGGCGATGCCGGGATTTTCATTCGTTCTATGGCCACCCGCGGATTCCTCGGCGGCCTCGCTCGCGCCACCGCCGAAGTGGCACTTCTCCTCGACGCTGCGGGCAAGCGCCAAATCCTCATCGAAACCGTCGGTGTTGGCCAGGACGAAATCGAAATCGTGCGTCTCGCCGACTGCGTCGTCGTCGTACTGGTGCCCGGTCTCGGCGACGATATTCAAAACATGAAGGCCGGCTTAATGGAAATCGGCGACATCTTCGTCCTCAACAAATCCGATCGCGAGGGCGCCGACCGCCTCGAAGAGCAGCTCCACGCCATGCTCTCGATGGCGACGCCAAAGGTTGACCGCTCGTCGGTCAGCGATGAAAATCGCTGGCATCCGCCCGTCGTTCGTACAGTTGCCACGGAAAACAAGGGCATCGAAAAACTCGCCGAAGCGATCGCCAGATTCCGCACTCATTTCGAATCCAGCGGCGAACGCGCAAAAAAACACACCGAGCATTGGCGCAATCGCCTGGTCGAACTCATCGAATCGCGCATTCTCGAACGCGTCCTCAACGCAGCGGGTGGCGAAGAGGCTCTCAATCAGATGGCCGCCGATGTTGCAGAACGCCTGAAAGATCCGTTCTCCGCCGTGAACGAAATTCTCGCCAAAAGTGGCCTGCAAATCTAGGATCATCGCGAATGCGTCTCGGCGACATGGAAATCCGGCACATCCACAGTGGCAATTTCTATCTCGACGGCGGCGCCATGTTCGGCGTTGTTCCGAAACCTCTATGGGAGAAGAAATCCCCACCCGACTCGCGCAATCGTATCCGCCTTGCAGCGAACTCTCTGCTGGTCCGCGCAGCCAACAAAAATATCCTCATCGAAACAGGCAACGGTACCAAATGGACGCCCAAGCTCCGCGACATTTACGCCATTGACGAAGGCGACCCTCTCACGCAAAACCTCGCAACCGCTGGTGTCAGCCCGAGCCAGGTCGATCTCGTTATCAACACGCATCTCCATTTCGACCACGCTGGCGGGAACACAAAACTCCTCGACGACCATGCCGTGCCCTCCTTTCCAAACGCGCAATATATCGTCCAGGCTGAGGAATTGGCTCACGCCGTCAATGCCACCGAACGCGATCGCGCAAGCTACTTCGAGGATAACTTTCTGCCTATGCGGCAGTCCGGACAGTGGAAGCTCATCTCCGGCGACACGGAAATTCTTCCCGGCATCTCTGTTGTTCGCACTCCTGGCCACAACACAAGCATCCAGGCCGTCCAACTCACCGGCGGTGGCAAGACCGTTTTCTTTGTCGCCGACCTTTTTCCCACTCGCCACCACCTTCCGCTCGCGTGGATCATGGCCTACGACCTTTACCCTTTGCAGACGCTCGAAACCAAGCGAAAATGGATGCGCACCATCGTCGAGGACGGCTGGATCGTCGTTTTCGGCCATGACCCGGACGTTCCTGCTGCGACGCTGTATGAGCGGGAAAATAAGGTTGCATTCGAACCTGTAGACCTCAACCGGTAACTCCCAATAGGAAAGGGAACACCTGCCTTGAAAACAGCGAAGGCGAAGACTGCGGCTAAAAATCCTCAAGCGAATATTGGCATCATCGGCGGAAGCGGCCTGTATGCGATGAAAGGCCTCACGGATACAAAAGAGATTCGCGTCAAGACGCCATTCGGCGATCCATCCGAAGCCATCGTAACCGGACTTCTCGAAGGCAAACGCGTCGCTTTTCTTGCCCGCCACGGTCGCGGCCATCGCATCCTGCCAACCGAAATTAATTTTCGCGCCAATATTTACGCGCTCAAGCTCCTCGGTGTGGATCGTATTCTCTCCGTCAGCGCCGTTGGCTCATTGAAGGAAGAACTTGTTCCCGGAGAATTTCTCGTCGCCGACCAGTTTGTCGATCGCACAAAAAATCGCATCTCTACATTCTTCGGTGGAGGTCTTGTCGCCCACGTCACTTTTGACAAGCCCACCTGTCCGCAGATCTCGCGCATCCTCGCCGACGCCTGCGTTCATTGCGGCGTCAAAGTCCATCGCAAAGGTACTTACATCTGCATGGAGGGCCCGCAATTTTCCACGCTTGCCGAAGCCACCATGCACCGCGCTATGAGTTTCGACGTGATCGGCATGACCAATGTCACAGAAGCCAAACTCGCCCGCGAGGCTGAACTCTGCTACGGCATCATCGCCATGATCACCGACTATGACTGCTGGCACCCCGATCACGAATCCGTCACCGGCGCGCAAATCATCGCCACGCTCAACAAAAATGCCGAGAACGCCCAACACGTGGTGCGCGAAGCCGTCAAGGCATTACCTTTAGAACATGAATGCAAATGCGATTCGGCGCTGGCTCACGCGCTTATCACCGATCCAAAGCTCGTCCCCGCGGCCACAAAGAAACGCCTGGCCGCCATTATCGGTAAATACATTTCGTGAGAGAACTGGCGTTACTTTTGCTGAAACTGTCATTCGAGCGAAGAGCCGCGCCTTTCGGCTTGCAACCGCGAATCTCGGCACGCTGTTCAAAATCTTCACAATCCTTCTTAGGAGACATACGTGTCACTACTCGTCGTAGGATCCGTCGCATTCGACGCTATCGAAAGCCCTTACGGAAAAGTTGACCGCATCATTGGCGGTGCTGCAACATATTTCGCGGTGGCCTCCAGTTTTTTCTCGCACGTAAATCTCGTCGGTATCGTCGGCGACGATTTCTCCGCAGAAGACGAATCCATCTTTCACCGCCGCAAGATTGACATCGTCGGGCTCGAACGCGCTCCGGGCAAATGCTTCTTTTGGGCCGGAAAATATTCAGAGAATCTGAACGAACGTGTCACGCTTTGCACCGAGCTCAACGTCTTTGCGGACTTCAATCCCAAACTTCCGGAAAACTTCCGCGCTTCAAAGCACGTTTTTCTCGCCAACATCGCACCCGACCTGCAGCGCAGCGTTCTCAAGCAAGTCAAGGGAACGCCTAAACTCGTTGCGCTCGACACCATGAACTATTGGATTGAACGCACTCCCGCCGAACTGCGCGAAACTCTCAAGCACGTCGATGTTTTAATGATCAACGACGCCGAAACCCGCCAGCTTTCAAGCGAACATAATTTGCTCCGCGCGGCGCGCCACATTTTTAAGCTCGGTCCGTCCACACTGGTCGTAAAGCGCGGCGAATACGGCGCAATGATGGTTGATAAGAACGGAGTGTTCTGCGTTCCCGCATTTCCGCTTGAGGAACCGCACGATCCCACTGGCGCGGGGGATTCTTTCGCCGGCGGCTTTATGGGCTATCTCGCTGGCTGCGGCCAATCAAGCGATGCCGCGCTCCGTCGCGCCATGGTTTATGGCTCTGTCCTGGGCAGTTTTGCGGTGGAAGAATTTGGCCCCGAGCGTCTGCGGAGGCTCAAGCTGCGCGAGATACACGCCAGGGCACGCCACTTCTCGAAACTCACGCAGTTCAAATTGTAGTGTGTAAAATTCTGTCAGTGCCGGTCAGGGTTTGCGTCCCGGCGCCACAATTTACATGATTCCTCTCAGCACTATCACCTATCGTCTGCTGTGGGCCGCCTTTCTCGGCTCCGTGATTGGCATCGAGCGCAATGTCCGTAAACGTCCCGCTGGCATGCGCACCAGCCTTTGCGTGTGCATGGCCGCTGCGCTCTTCACGATTCTCTCGTCGGAAATTGCAAAGCTGACGGGCGACGCCAGCACCACACGCATCGCATCAAACATCGTGCAGGGCGTCGGTTTTCTCGGCGCGGGAGTGATCCTCCGCGAGCGTGGCAGCGTCGTTGGCTTGACCACAGCGGCAGCGATCTTCGTGGAAGCCGCGATCGGCATGGGTGCAGGTGCGGGAATGTATCGCGTCTCCGGCATTGCATCCCTCATCGTGCTCTTTGCGCTTACCGGCATGATCTATGTCGAGGACGCACTAAAGCTGAAGTGTCGCCACATGCTGTTTCGCGTCTCCACTACCAGTGCTGTCGACATGGTTCCGGAAGTCCATCGCATCTTTAAGGATCTCGATATCAAGCTGGACAATTTCCAGGTGAACGTCGCAGGCGAGAAACACTTGATCCAATTTGATGCCGACGTCACCCAGCGCCAGCAGGAACAAGTCCTCTCGGCAATAACTCGCCCCGGCATCACGGTGGAAATGTTGCCGGTCGAAAGGCAGCTCGAATGATCGCCGCTGCAGCGGTTCAAAAACCAAAAGCGCTGCGCCGTGGCTCGCGTTTCGCCGCCATCGCGCCGGCATCGCCGGGGAAACCCGATCGTGTCGCAGCCGGTCAGAAAGAACTCGAGCGTTTGGGTTTTTCCGTCGCGCGTCAAGATCATCTTCAGCCGGACGGATATTTCGCGAGTTCCGCAATGGAACGTCGCAGCGAGTTTCTGAAGGCCTTGAGCAATTCCGCCAATGACGCGCTTATCGCCACCCGCGGTGGATATGGCTCGGTCTATCTTCTCGAACAAGACCTTCCACCATCTTTGCCTTTAAAGCCTCTCATCGGCTTTAGCGATCTGACCACTTTGCAAATCTATCTTTGGCAAAAGCATCGCTGGGCCGGTTTTTACGGCCCGATGCTGGCCGCTGGTCTGGATTGCGGCCCCGGTGCACCGGGCGGATACCACGAACCATCCTTTCGCAGCGCGCTCACCAAAACTTCTGGAACCTCGACCATCCCGCTTGATGGCGAAGCCCTACAGCCAGGTTCGGCGGAAGGCACTTTGCTTGGCGGGGCCATGACGCTCCTCGAAGCCACGATCGGAACTCCGTGGGAAATTGATACGGACGGCGCGATCCTGATTCTCGAAGACCGCGCCATGAGGCCCTATCAAATCGACCGCGTCCTCATGCACCTGAAGCACGCGGAAAAACTGTCCGGGATTCGTGGCATAATTTTGGGCGATTTTCCCGAATGTCAAACGCCCGTGCCAGGCAGTCCTTCCGTGCGCGATGTGTGCGCCCGAATTCTTGGACCGCTTAACGTCCCGCTCGTTTACGGCGCGCCAATCGGCCACACTGCGCGGTCGATGTTGACTTTGCCTCTCGGCGTCCGGGCACGTCTCGATGCGCGCGGCAGCGGCACACTGGAAATCCTCGAACCGGCGGTCATCGAATGACTCAGGTAAAACACATCCACATCATCGGAATTGGCGGCTCGGCGATGGCGCCTCTCGCGGGAATGTTGCGCGAACAAGGCTTCCACGTAACTGGCTCCGACTCCGGGGTCTATCCTCCGGGTTCCACTTTGCTTGATAGCCTTGGCATTTCGTATTTTCCTTCGTTTGAGGCTGCACACCTGACGCCTGCGCCCGATCTCGTCATCGTCGCAAACATCATTGCGCGCGGCAACCCGGAACTAGAAGAAACACTCGAACGCAAAATTCCTTATCGCTCCATGCCGGAAATTCTAGAAGAAGTTTTTCTTCCCGGAAAGCATTCTGTCGTCGTCAGCGGCACGCACGGAAAAACCACCACTACTGCGATGCTTGCTTGGATTTTTTACTCCGCCGGAAAGCAGCCAACTTTTCTCGTCGGCGGCGTCGCCGAGAACTTCGGCAAGAGCTATGGCCTCGGGCAGGGAACTGAAATGATTCTCGAAGGCGACGAATACGAAACCGCTTTCTGGGACCGCGGCCCAAAGTTCTTCCACTATCATCCCGACGACCTGATCATTACGTCACTCGAATACGATCACGCAGACATCTATCCAGATTTCGAGACCTATCAGCTTGCATTCAAACGCCTCGTCAATCTCGCCCCGCGCAACGGCCGCGTGGTTATCTGGGGAGACACGGAAAAATCGGGTCCCGCTCTCCGCGAAGCCGCAGCAAGGGCTTTCTGTCCGGTGATTACGTACGGTTTTTGCTCTGAAAACGAATGGGTCGCAAGCGAACCGGAGTTTGCAAGTGACGCCATGCGGTTCCGTATCACACACGCGGGACAACTGTTCGGAGAATTTTCTCTGACCGCTTCAGGCCGCCACAACGTTTTGAATGCACTCGCCGCCGTCATCGTCGCGCAGGGAAGAGGCATTCCCGTCGAGTCGCTGCAGAAATCGCTGGCCTCGTTCCGCTCCGTGCGACGGCGTCTTGATGTAAAGGGCGAGCACCACGGAATTCTCGTTGTTGATGATTTTGCGCACCATCCAACGGCAGTCCGCGCTACCATCGAAGCCGCGCGCGGCCGCTGGCCTAATCACCGCCTCTGGGCAATTCTCGAGCCGCGCTCAAACTCGATGCGCCGCAAAGTTTTCCAGGAATCGCTTCCGCAAGCACTCGCGCTCGCAGATCGCGTTGCGCTTGGCGGAGTTTTCCGAGCGCAGCAACTCGGCGACGAAAACCGGCTGGACCCTGAAACCGTCGCCGCCAGCGTTCGCTCCCTCGGGAAAGAAGCAAATGTAATTTCCGGCGGAGAAGCCATGGCCGAATTCCTTGCTTCCAACGCCAAGCCCAACGATCTTTTACTGATCATGTCCAACGGCAGCTTCGACGGACTTTGTGAAAGGCTTCTGAAAAAATTAGGAGCGCCGCAGCCCGCCCCCGCCGAGGCCAACTCTAGGTGAACAGCTTCCATTTACGATTTCCGCCCGTTCCGGTTTTCCTGTTTCTCCAAATTCTTCTCGCATTGTTTATCGTTCTGCCTTGCAGAGCCACGGTTGCATATGCGATTTCTCTCGACAAACCGTCGCAGCACCTTTTTCACGTCACAATGGCGATTCCGGATGTGCAGGGCGAGTTGCAGCTGCAAATGCCCGCTTGGAACGCTCTCTACGAAATCCGGGATTTCAGCAGCCGCGTCCAGCGCGTCGAAGCATTTTCCGGATCGCAGGCATTCTTGGTCGAAAAAGTAGACAAACTTACATGGCGCATTCACGGCGATGGCGCAGTGACCGTACGCTACGCGATTTACTGGGACAGCGCCGGTCCGTTCGCTTCTCAACTGAGCGACGAGCACGCATTCATCAATCCGGCCATGGTTTTAATGTATGTGCCAGATCGCCGCAGCGAAGATATTTCTCTGGTGTTTCGCGATGTTCCACGCACATGGCGTATTGAGTCGCCGCTGCTTGCTTCAGCAACGGAAGCCGCCTCGATGAAACCAGTCGCGGCTGCAAACTACGACGCATTGGCGGATGCTCCGATGGAGCTCGGCACGTTTGTGGAATTTACCATGTCCCGAATTTATCCGCAGATTCGCGTTGCGATTCACGGGGACGCCTGGAAGCAAGCCGACTTGGAAAACACCCTGCGGAAACTCTGCAATTACGAAATCGAGTTGATGGGCGGCTCGCCATACGAGCGCTACCTGTTCATCTACCATATCGGCAAGGCAGCGATGGGCGCGGGCGGCGGCATGGAACATGCCAACTCCACGGCAATCAGTATTTCGTCAGGCGCGCAAATTGCCGGTGTTTCCGCGCATGAGTTCTTTCACCTCTGGAATGTAAAACGCATCCGGCCTGCTTCACTCGAGCCGATTGATTACACGCACGAACAATTTACGCGAGCACTTTGGTTCGCCGAAGGCGTAACGAGCACCTATGGAAGGTATGCCCAATTGCGTTCCGGCCTTTGGTCTAAGCAAGATTTTTACAACGACCTGGCACAGCAAATAAACGAACTCGAATCACGTCCCGCGAATCGCTGGCAGAGCGCCGAACAATCCAGCCTCGATACCTGGCTCGACAAATACGATTACTACAATGGCCCGGAGTTCAGCGTGTCGTACTACACAAAAGGCCAGGTTCTCGGCGTGCTGCTCGATATTCTGATTCGCGATCGCACCGACGATTCGCGGTCGCTCGACGATGTGCTGCGCCTCATGAATGAAGAATTCGCACAAAAAGGAAAAACGTACCGCGATAGTCTCGATGTTCGCCTGACCGTTGAAAAAGTTGCCGGTGGATCGTTTGAAGATTTCTTTCGGCAATATGTCGGGAATGCAGAGCCATTGCCGTATGAATCCGTACTTGCTAAAGCCGGGCTGTTGTTGCAGAAGCAGGAAATTGTCCGCGCTGAGCTTGGTTTTTCGTTTGAGCGTGACGCCAACGGGCACTGGATCGTTCGGTCCGTTGATTCCGGCTCAACTGCGGAACGCGCGGGTTTGCTCCTTTGCGATGAAGTGAGCCAGTTCAACGGCGAAAACGTTCCCCGCCGCGCGGAAACCTGGCTGCGCAACAGAAAACCTGGCGATGAATTGTACTTGCGAATTCTGCGAAACGAGCAACCAGTTGAAATCAAGTTTGCACTCGGCGGGAAATCGGCGACGATGTTTGCGATTGCTGAAGATCCGCAAGCGTCGGCGAAGGCGCGCGCAGTTCGGGAAGGATTGCTGCACGGTAAACCCATCGCGGCAGTTGCCGCGCCCGCCGCGACACGCTGAGCGAAAATTCCAAGTTCACCTTGACGCGAAAGCGAGTGTTCGAGAGAGTTGGCCTGAACCCGGTCCATGCTGCGCACTATTTTCATCGGCGTCTTTTTATCGCTGTACATCATCATTGCTGGAATTCCTCTGCTCATTTACACGGTCATTTCGAAAAATCCGGGCGCGTTGTACTGGGCCGGAGTTCGCGGAGTCATGTTTTTTGTTCGCGCGGTTGGCGTTCGCGTGCGGGTTGCGGGCGCGGAACGGATTCCGCCAGGGACTTGCCTATTCGTTGCGAACCATACCAGTTCAGCAGATGCGCCGGCAGTGGTCGGAGCGATACCGCGGCGGATCGCAATCCTGTTGAAGAAGTCGCTCTTCAACTACCCCATTGTCGGACAGGCGTTCCATCTGGCGCATTTCATTCCCGTAGAACGCTCGAAGCGCGATTCCGCGATTGAAAGCGTTGAGAAAGCCATCGAAGCGATGCGTGCCGGGCAATCGTTCCTGATTTATCCGGAAGGAACGCGTAGCCCGGATGGACGGCTGCAAGACTTCAAGAAGGGCGCCGTGGTGATGGCGATCAAAGCCGGGGTACCGATTGTGCCAATCGTTTGTTCCGGCGCACATCGCGTGATGGAAAAACGGTCTCTGGTGATTCATCCCGGAGAAATTCTCGTGGAATTTCTGGAGCCGATTGACACTTCGAAATACACATTTGAGGAGCGCGAAAGACTCAACGAAATAGTGCACGACGCGATGGCGGCGGCGCTTCCTCCTGATCAGCGGCCGATTGGATTTCCTGGCGCTGCCTAGTTTCCCCTTTTAAAACAATCTGGCGGTCCTTTTTAGATTTGCGATCTCTTCCTCCAATTCGCGCAGTTTGCGTTGCAAGTCAGGCAACCGATTCAAGGCGGCCTGCGTTTTGAGCCACTGGCGATTTTCGACCGCCGGATATCCCGAATAGAGCCCCGCGGCTGGGACGTCGTTTGGGACGCCGCTCTTTGCGGTAATGACAGCGCCGTTGCCGATGGTGAGATGGCCAGCGGTGCCAACCTGTCCGGCAAGGATGCAGCCGTCGCCAATTCTCGTGGAACCCGCGAGCCCGACTTGTCCGCAGAGCATGGCATTCGCCCCGACCTGCGAGGCGTGACCAATCAAAACGAGATCGTCTATTTTTGCGCCGCGTGCGATACGGGTTTCGCCGACAGTGGCTCGGTCCACGCAGGCGTTGGCTTGAACTTCTACGTCATCTTCGAGCACGGCCGGGCCGGATTGGGTCATTTTGTACCAGCTACCATCTTTCTGTTTGGCGAAACCGAGACCGTCGGCTCCGATGACCACGCCGTTCTGGAGAATAACGCGATTACCGATGGAGAACAGCGTGATCGCCGATCGTGACATCCTCGTCGACAAAGCAATTTGGGCCGATGTGTGCACCGGCGCCAACGCGTGCGGATTTTGCAACGATTGCGGTGGGATGAATCCCAGGGGCGTAGGCAGGCGGCTGATAAAAAAGTTCGATAGCGTGCGCGAAGGCGAGATATGGGTTGGCCGAACGCAGTGCGGCGAGCGGCGGAAGGCCGGCTTCGCGTTCAATGCGAATACCTTCTTCGATGAAGATGGCGGCAGCGCGGGTGGTGTGGAGCAAAGGGAAGTAGCGGCGATTGGCGAGGAAAGTGATTTGTCCTGGTGTGGCGTGGTCCATTCCCGCGATGCCGGTGATTTCAACAGAGGGATCGCCTTCGAGGCGGCAGGAAAGTTTCTCTGCGACGTCAGAGAGTTTCATGGAGAGGGCTCCTGAGAGTTGCGCAATCGAAGAGCACAGGCAACAATGGCCGTGCTTCCCTAGGCGAGTCTCGCACAGGGGCAAGAGGGAAGTACAGTTCGAGCCAAAATGGGGATTGGGTTGAGAAGGAGGGGGTTGTACGTACCCACGCCATTTCGTGTAAGCATGGCAAAT
>QHYO01000111.1 GCA_003224135.1 Acidobacteriota bacterium
CCGTCTACTTCGATGCGGAAGTGCAAACCGCGCTCTTTTCTAATTCCTGCCAATGCTTCCATCTTCTTTAGGGAATTGCGAATGAATTGCTGCCCGCCGAAACCTGGGTTCACGGACATCACCAGAACGTGATGGACGAGATCCAGAACATCGCTCAGCGTGTCCACCGGAGTTGCGGGATTCAGCACCACGCCAGCCTGGCATCCATGATCCGTAATGTGATGCAGCGTGCGATCGAGATGTACGCAAGCTTCCTGGTGCACGGAAATCCAGCTGGCGCCCGCTTCGGCAAATGCGGGAATAAAGTCATCAGGATTTTCGATCATCAGGTGGCAATCAAAAATCGTTTCGGGGAGCGCCTTGCGCAGCCACGCTACAACCGGGGGGCCGATGGTGATGTTTGGCACAAAATGACCGTCCATGATGTCTACGTGCAGGAGCGAACCTCCGCCATCGAGCGCTTGCTGCGCGTGCGCTGCGAGATTCGCGAAATTCGCGGAGAGGATGGAAGGCGCGAGCTCAATCGTGCGTGGCAAGATTTGTGCTCCTGGACTCTTCATTCATTATACGTGGAACGTGCCCGTCACTGTCTCCTGCCGATTCGTCCTCATGCACTGAACGCCCACGGCAGCGGCGCGCGTTTGCGGCTGCTGTCTACGCACAATTCCAGCGTATACATCAAGCGCAAAGCCTCCTCAGGTGTTACGGGAGGGGTTGCGTGCCCTTCGATGGCCTCGCGCACCTGCGCGTAAAAGTCGCGGTAATCGCCGCGCAACGTGGGCACCTTTGCATGCGTTAACTCGCCGTCACTCCACAATGTCATCGTGCCCCAATCTTTTTCGAGCTCCACTCCCCAATCATCTCCCATCGCCGGATGATCCCCACGAAGCAGCGCTTCCTGCGGATCCAAAGTATGTTTCACGTAAACGCCACGCGTCCCCTGAATGCGATAATGCGGCCGCGGATCGGGGGCCAGCATGCTTGCCATAAGGATCGCGCGCAGCCCGTTTTTGTAACGCAAGGTCAGGTCGAATGCGTCCTCGGTGAGGCTGCCTTCGCGCTCGATCCGGATGTCCGCAAGCACGTGTTCCGGGGGGCCGAAAAGTTGAAGCGCCTGATCGACCAGATGCGGCCCAAGATCAAAAAACACGCCGCTGCCCGGCGCAGGCTTTTCCTTCCATGAATTCGCCCTGATCTGCGGCCTGCAACGATCAAATACCGATTCGAAGCGAACAATCTTTCCGAGTGAGCCTTTGGCGAGCAGTTCTTGCACGGTGCGAAAATCACCGTCGAATCTGCGGTCTTGATATACCGTAAGCACTCGATCATGCTTGCGGGCCAACTGAACGAGTTCGCGCGCTTCCGCTAGCGTGCTCGTAAACGGCTTGTCCACCACAACGTGGCGCCCCGCTTCCAGACATCGTTTCGCAAACGGAAAGTGGGTCTCGTTCGGCGTGGCGATCGCAATCAGTGAAATGGATTTGATCGCCAGCAACTCTTCAATATCGCGGACGATTTTCGCGTCCGGATAGATTTCGTGCGCGGAGCTTCCGCTGCGTTCAACGATCGCCGCCAGCCGCAGGCCCGGCACCGCATGAATGATTGGTGCGTGAAACGCGCGACCGCCAAGACCGAAACCCACGACGCCGACATCGATCATTCGAACCGTCCTCGCTCACAAGAATTCTTTCACACCAGCACACCTGAAGCGGCATTGCGCGGATGGTCCTGCTCCTGCAAAATGCCATGATGCCCTTAGAAACGCAAATTCTCCCGGTCAGGGAAAAATCGGTCCAGAATCTGATTTTCCTCCTTCTGTGTGGCGGCTTTGTCGTCAACGGAATCGTGATCACCTTCATCGGGCCCATGATTCCCGTCCTCAAGGCGAAATGGCTGCTCAACGATAGCCAGGCTGGCCTTTTTTCACTCGTGCAATTTTCCGCATCGCTTACGGGAGTCTTCCTTCAAGCGCGCTCACCTCCGCGAAGGGATTCAAGCCTGCCATCACCTTAGGGCTCGCCATGTTGGGTATTGGATTCGTCTTGCTCAACGCACCGAAGTTTATGCTAGCTCTTGTGGCGAGCGGCATCTATGGACTGGGCTATGGCCTCGCCACTCCGGGAACAAATCTGTGGGTGGGCGAGTCGTACGGAGAACGCCGTGCTACCGCGTTGAATGTCATGAATCTCGCCTGGGGAGCCGGGGCGATTTCCTCTTCGCCGCTCGCGATGTTGACGGTGCGCACAGCGAACGTTCCCCTGCTCCTCTATGTCGTCGGAGCAATCTGCGTCTTGCTGTCACTCGCACTCTTGCGAATGCATTTCGGGAAGCCCCCGCACGAAGAAGAGTCTTCTTCTCAAGTACCGGCCGGCAAGGCCGCCGGACTTGGCGCTGCGATCATTCTCGGGATCTTATTTTTCGTCTACGTCGGAACAGAAAATGGAATTTCCTACTGGGCCGCGGACCACGCGCGCAGAGCGGCAACGTGGAGTAGCAACACGTTCACCCTCGCGCCCATGTTTTTCTTTGCTGGACTGCTCAGCGGCCGCGGAGCAGCAGCGGCGGTCCTTCTCCGATTGAAAGAAGTACACGTTGCCGTGGGAGGAATTCTGCTTGCGGCAACCGGCCTGTCTGTCTTTCTTATCGCACACACGCCGGTGATGCTATTTGGCGGCGCATTGTTCGCAGGATTGGGCTTGGCGAGCATCTATCCGATTTACATCGCGTGGCTTTCCAAGTGGTTTGGCGCTCGCGCACGCAAAGTAGGCGGCGTGATGTTTGCTCTGGCCGCTGGAGGTGCCTCCACGATGCCCACGTTAGTGGGCGTGGTCTCACGATATTCAGGCAGCTTGCGCATAGGGCTGCTTGTACCGCTCGCCGGTTGCGCGGTGATGCTGGCGGTGATCGCGTTACTTCGCCCGCAGACCCGCAACTGAGGCCGCCGCGCCGCGATTCTTTTCGATAGGAGGGTTTCTCAATACAGACCTGAAACAGGTGCGGACCGTCTCGGCGGCTGCGTCATCTCCATCGCCCAAATCGCCGCTGGCCGCATGTACATCGACGCGCGATAGTTTCCCGTGATGTCCCACGCTTCCGGCGTGCGGAACCAGTAGCCCTTTGTTTCGTAACTCACGTGATAAATTCCCCACGCAGTCTGAAACGCTTCTTTCTTCATTCCCTCGCCAAGCATGAATCCCGCCAGCGCCAGCGTCGTGCCTGTCCACACTTCCTGCACCTGTTCATTTGTTTTAATGAGGGTGCCATCGGCGGCCATGCCGTTCACCGCGCCCATTTCACCGTTTGCAAATTTCATCACGTTATTGTCGTAGATTGTTTTCAGCGCCTTGCTGCGCATCTCTCGCGGCACGATGTCGCCAAGCCCTGCCACGTCCGCGTACCATTGCCCTGCAAGCTGATCAGCCTGAATGTTGTCCTTGTATTCGCTTTCCGTGTCATAACGGAAATACGTTCCGTTCCATAATTTCGCGATGTAGCTCTTTTGCCCCTTCGCGAAGAGTTCGTTGTAGTGAGCCGCGGCTTTTGCTTCCCCAAGCTCTTTTGCAATCTCTTCCGCTGCGCGCAACGAAGCAAGCCACAGACTTCCCGAATATGCGCTGTCGCCTCGCACTACCCATTCGTCGTAGGTCTGATCCGGATAACCGTCATTGTCGGGAATTCCATCGTCATCGCGATCAAATTTTCCCAGGTACACCAGGGCTTCCTGAGTCGCCGGCCACGTGTAGCGCAAGAATTCTTTGTCTTTGCTTCCCGTCAGCACATAGTCCCGATAAATCATCAGCACGAATTTTGAGTTGAGGTCTTTCCAGCCATTCGTGTCCTGCCAACTGAATTGGTTCACCTGGAAGAATGGATCTTCCGTCGGGACACCCATGTCATGCGGCACCGCGCCCTTGGTCTTGCGTTCGCGGAATGTCGCCTGCCCGGAGTGAATCGACTTCCATATCCACACCATTCGATCGCTCAGGTCCTTCGGCACCGTGTCCGCGAAATCGCGCATCACTTGCTTGTCAATGTCCGGCCAGAATTTTACAAGTGGCATCGAACCATAAAACCGCACATCCAACGTTTCGTAGTACGGATAGTCAAAACACTCCATGAACGAATACGTCGGCGGTGTTTTTTTGTCCGCGCCAACCGGCCGTCCCCAAAACGAGCCGCCATCCGCAAAAACATAAAGCTCATTGAACAACATGCCGCGATACCACTCTGGTTTCGATTCATCATTGACGTAAGGGGCCTGCCATGCATTGATCGCGTCACTCCACTTCTTTGCGTTCAGCAGTCCATCGCGCGCGATTGCCCACGCATTCTCGCCGTTCTTCCCGTAAAAATCCGTGTAATGCCGGTTCCACTTTCGTCCTGAACCAAATTCCGTTACCGGCAAATCCCACGCGATGACCATTGGCACAGTTTTCTTTTCGCCCGGCTCCAACGTGAACTTCACTGCAATCGCACCCGCCAACGGCTCACCGCTGCTTAGCCACGGCGCCTCGGTATTCGATAGGCTCCCGTCTTTCGCAAACGAGTTCCACACTTCGCTGCCATCCCCTTGCGGCGAGTACGTCGTAACATACGTCACTTCGACCCCAGGCGATTGCAGCGCCGCAATGGTCATCTGGCCGTCCCACGCATTCAGTTCTTTCCCGCCGCGATTGCGTTCGAACATCACGCCTTTCATCATTTCACTGCCCAGGTGCTCAGAGTTGAAGCGGTTAAAATTTCCTTCATTCAGTCCCGCGCTAAAATCACGTCCGTATCCGCGCATCCATCCGAGCATGTTCGTCCATGAAAGCAGCACGCTGACGGTGATTTTTTTCTTCGTAGGATTTTCCGCATGCCAGCGGTAGACCGCCACCGGATAGCTCGTTTCCTTGTAATTATCAGGGAGTACCGGCGAAAATTGCTCGAGAGTCACATGCGCGGGAAATTTGTCCCAGCGATAATCGAACCACGACTTCGGATACAGCGCTGCATAGTCTCCGGCACCAACCGGATAATCCCAGCTCCAGCTTTTCAGTGAATTCCCTTCAGGATGCCCGGTGAACAAGACTTTTGCCACGCCGCTGGTTTCGTCTTCAGCTTTCTGAAACATCGCGAACTGGTTCGCGTACACCACCTGAAACTTGTGGACGCCAGGTTGCAAATGCCACCGCGAAAAATCGCCACGATAGCTCCGCGAAAACGTACCCGCTCCAAAACCGCCAACGGGTGCGCCCTGCCAGTAGCCGTCATCGATATGGCTGGGCCCCAACGCGGGCTTGCTCGTGCCGGCATTAGGCAGTGACTGTCCGATCGGACGCCTCCATGCGGCCTTTGGAATGTCATCGCCGAACGCGGGAGAAACGCAGCAGAGTAGCAGCACACAACTGGCGGCAATCAACACGCGACGAAACATCATAAAGCCTCCCGACAAGAGAAAGGGCAGCCAAGAAGCTGCCCAAGGTGACGCATCTGCTTGCAACAAATAGTATAGAAAATCGTTATTCTCGGCAACTCTCCGCACTCTTACTTTTACGTTAGAGTTATGCAAAAAGTTCGATTTCTGACCGCGGCACGCCTTTCAATTTGCCGCGAGCCGTCGCAGGAGGTTATCCTCTGCGCGTGCGCAAAGCTTCTTCCGCTCAGTCTTCGCCCACCACCGCCCTGCTCCTGGGCTTGGTTCTGACCCTGACGGCTGTCCTGGTTTATTCGTTTTATACCCGCTCTCAACTCGCCGGCCTGCGCGTATTGCAAAGCGATATGGTGGACCGCAATCGGCGTGACTCTTTGCAATTGCTGCGCGTACAAAATGACTTGAACTCGCTCGGCCTGGCCATGCGGGACATGCTCGATTCGCGCGAGCCGTATCCGCTCACTGCCTGGAGCGCGCAGTTTCAGAGAATCCGAGAAGACTTGGACGCCGCGCTCAAATTGGAAGGACAGTTTTCGCCCGCCGCCCGCACTGCGGATCAGCGCCAATTCCTCAGCCAATCCCTGGCGCAATTCTGGGACGCCGTCGACCGCATGTTCGAATTGGCAGGCTCGGGAAAAGAAAAAGAAGCGCGCGACCAAATCCAGTTCACACTGCAGGCTCGTCAGGCAGCTCTCAGCACGGCAGTGTCACGATTGCTCGTGCAAAACAACGAAGGTGAAGAACAAGCCGCTGATCAAATTGCAAGAATCTACGATGGCGTTCAGCGGCAACTCTACCTGTTGCTCGGCGCGACGCTCGTGGCTATCGTTCTCACCAGTCTTTATCTCATCTTCTCAAACCGAAAAATCTTCGCGCGCCTGGAACTTCTTTCCGCTCAACGCAGCGAACTGGCGCAAAAATTGATCCATACTCAGGAATCCACGTTGCGCCATATTTCGCGCGAGCTCCA
>QHYO01000707.1 GCA_003224135.1 Acidobacteriota bacterium
CCTTGCCGAAGTGCATCGTCAAAAACCGCGTCGCCAGTCTTGTTTGTGAAGTCAGCCAGCACGAGCGTATCAGTTTCGCTCAGCGCATGCGCTCTTCGCGTGTCGTAAAGCCAGCCGCCCGCTCCCATCGCACCGATTGCCACTGCCACTCCGGCTGGAATCGCCCATTTGTTTCGCTTGGTCCACGGCATGCGTTTTGTTCCAGCCGTTGCCAGCAGCAACGAGCTGGCCGTGTGGCCTGACTCGTACCCGCGCCTCAACACTTGTAAATCGGACCGAAGTTCCGCCGCGCTCTGGTAACGCTGTTCTTTGTTCTTTTCAATCGCTTTATTAATGATGGCTTCGAGCTCAACCGGAATCTCCGGATTTACGCTCCGCACCGCAGCCGGAGGCCGGCTCAGGATTGCTTCGATGATGACGCCGCCTGTGCCTCCAGGAAACGCCTTCTGTCCCGTAGCCATTTCGTACAGCAGTAGCCCCATCGAAAATACGTCCGCGCGCGTGTCCAGGTCGTCGCCACGAATTTGTTCTGGCGACATATACGATGGCGTTCCGCTGATCACACCAACGATCGAAATCGGCTCCTCAAGAGAACGATGAGATGAATCCGTCGCATCTTTGTCCCCGCCGTTCCTGCTGATCAGCTTGGCCAAGCCGAAATCCAGTACCTTCGCCTGCCCGCGCTTCGTCACAAAAATATTCGCCGGCTTTATATCGCGATGGATGATGCCTTCGGCGTGTGCGGCATCCAGCGCATCGGCGATCTGGATGCCCAGATTGAGAATTTCCTCGATCAGCAGCGGTTTGCCATTCACGTGCCGGCGCAGCGTTTCGCCTTCGATGAATTCCATCGCCAGGAATGGTCGCCCGTCCTGCTCGCCGATATCATGCACCGTGCAGATGTTGGCGTGATTCAGCGCGGAAGCAGCCAGCGCTTCCCGGCGAAACCGCTCCAGCGCCTGCGCATCGTGCATTAAATTGTCAGGTAGAAATTTCAGCGCGACGTAACGCTCAAGACGCAAATCCTGCGCCTTGTACACAATTCCCATGCCGCCGGTGCCCAGCTTTTCAAGGACTCGATAATGTGAGAAGGTTTGCCCAATCATCGACGCAGAGCGCTTTCGATTGCCGCATTAAAGCGTTTGATCGTCCGAGTTGATTCCGCTCAGTGCGTCGCTGGCCTTTCGCCGGTCGGTCTTGGGAGGCTTCGGCGTACCCACAACCGTCAGCATCCGCGTTCCCTCGCCGTAGGCATCCGTCACAGGAGCCATTTCCTGTTCCAGGATGATGTTCTTGTTACAAATCGTGCAGACCATCGAACCGTATGCTTCGCCGTCTTGTTTCAAGAAACGGTTAAAGCGCATCACGCGGCCGCAACACACTGGAATCCAAACTTTTTGAGGACTTTCTGGGCTCATACGCCCCTCTCGGCTTGCAGGTTGGCAAAGTATATACCGGAACCCCGCCCCCCAGCGAATTCTGATTTACCTCTGCAGGCTCGTCGCTCGGCCAGAAGCACTCGCAAGATTCCCTTTGCTAGAGCGGGCGGTGCGTGAATTTCTTGCCGCTTTTGTATTCGCTCACGATTTGTCCGCTTCCGCGCAGCTTGTATTTGTAGGTGGTTAGACCTTCCATTCCCATCGGGCCTCGCGCGTGCAATTTCCCGTTGCTGATTCCTACTTCGGCCCCCAGGCCGTAGCGGTAGCCGTCCGCGAACCTTGTCGAAGCATTGTGAAACACGCCGGCCGCATCCACTTCACTCAGGAATTGTTCAGCGGCCGCCAAATCTTCCGTGACGATCGCTTCCGTGTGGCCGCTGCCAAATTCATGGATGTGCGCGATGGCCCCTTCCAGTCCATCGACGACTTTTATGGACAAAATCAGGTCTCCGTATTCGGTTTCCCAATCCTGTTCTGAAGCAACCTTTACGTCACTTGCAGCCGCCCGAGTCCGACCGCAGCCCCTCACTTCCACTCCCGCCGCACGCAACTTGTCAACGATTCGCGGCAGGAATTCCTTCGCTATATCCATGTCCACCAGCAACGTCTCCACTGAGTTACAGGCCGCCGGGTAATCCGTTTTCGCATCCATCACGATACCTTCGGCCTTCTTCAAATCCGCCGCCGCGTGCACGTACACATGGCAAATCCCTTCGCCGTGGCCCAGCACCGGAATCCTGCTCTGCCGCGAAATCTTCTCCACGAACGTTTTTCCACCGCGCGGAATCAGCAAATCAACGTCGCGTTCCAGCGTCAGCAGCTCCATCACATCCGCGCGTGAATGCAGCATTTGCGCAGCACCGTCGGGCACCCCGCCGGATTCATTGAGCGCCTCCCGCCAAATCGTCATCAGGGATTCATTTGTGCGAGCCGCTTCCGCGCCGCCCTTCAGCAAAATCGCGTTGCCTGATTTCAGTGCGAGTGAAGCAACCTGAGGAACCACGTCGGGCCGCGATTCAAACACCACCGCCACGACTCCCAGCGAGCACGTCTCGCGTGTAAGCACCAATCCCTCGTCCAACTCCGTCACGGCCAATCGCCGCCCCAGCGGGTCCGCGAGCTTCGCGACGCCACGCACCCTATGCGCCATTTCATGAACGCTCTTTTCCGTCACGCGCAGGCGCGCCAGCATCGCTCCGGACATTTGTCCCGCTTGTACCAATTCTTCCGCATCGCCAACATCGTCCGTGTTAGCCGACACAATGCGTGCTGCATTTTCTTCCAGCCGCTTCGCAGCGGCCTCCAGTACGGCATTCCGTGTGGCTTCGCTCAATACCGCAAGCTTCCGCGAAGCAACTCGCGCCAGTCCCGCGGCCCTCGCCGCACCGAGGCTGGTCGGATTTTCCGCCCATTTCTCCGCGTGCGTCCCGCCGCTCGTTGTGCCACTCATCCGGCCGCCTCAAGCACTACAATATTCTCGCGGGTAAACAATACCCGCGCCGCCGCTTTTTCTCCGTCCGCATTTCTTTCGTCGCTCGCGTACGCCGCAATTCCGCGCGCAAATTCGCGTCCCGCAGTGTCTCGAATGCTCACCACATCCATCGGACCAAATTCGCGTTCCACCCGCACCACTCCCGAATTCAGCAGACTAGCCTTGCCCGCCGTAATGGCGCGTTGCGCTCCCTCATCCACCACCACTCGCCCGCGCACTCCCGCCGCGTATGCAAGCCACCGCCGCTTGCCCCGCATTCGGGTCGCAGGAGCAAACACTGTTCCCATGCGTTCTCCCGCGAACACTCTTTCCAGCGCCCTTGGATTCGCCCCATTCGCGATCAGCGCCACGCCTCCGCAATTCATCGCAATCTCTGCCGCTTCAATCTTGGTGGTCATTCCACCACGTCCGCTTTGCACCCCTGTTCGTGAAGGTCCCGCAGCCGCCGCTCGAACCTCTTCGGTCACGCGTGCCACAAATGGCTCGAGCTCAGGTTGTTTCGCGCCAGTTTTCTTCCTCAAAAATCCATCTACATTCGTCAGCAGTACCAGCGCATCCGCTTCCATCCCACTCATCACCAGTGCCGCCAAGCGATCGTTGTCGCTGAACGCCGCTTGCCGGCGTCCATCGACGCTTTCCAACTCCGCCGTCGATACCGTGTCATTCTCATTCACCACCGGCAGCACTCCGAATCCCAGCAACTTCTCCATCGTGCGCCGCAGATTTGAATATCTTCCCCAATTGCTGAAATCCTCTTCCGTCAACAAAACCTGCGCAATCTTCCGTCCCAGCCCGTCAAACAGACGTTTATACGATTCCATCAACAGACTCTGTCCTGCCGCTGCGCACGCTTGCTTGACCGCCATGTCTTTTAGTCTTGATGGATGCAGCCCCAACAAACTTCTCCCCAGTCCCACGGCGCCGGACGAGACCAGCACCACCTGACGTCCGTCTTGCATCAGTTGCGCGATTCCGCGCGCAATCGGTTCCACTCTCCCCGCGCAGACTCCGCCTTCCTCGTCGGTCACAGTGCTCGTACCGAGCTTGATCACCATTCGCCGCGCTGCCTTCAACTTATTGCGCGCTTCGATTTCCCCGCCGGAAACTGAATTCACAGCCCGTTGTTCCTCGCTTCCATCGCCACAATGCCTTTTTATTTGCCCTCGCAGCTTCCACTCGACTTGCCCGTCCGCTAGCGAGGCTTCATTTTCCGACAACTGCCGCTTAATTCTTCATCAATTGTTCGCCCTGGCAGTTTATCGTAAAGTCTGGAGGTCCGTGACGCCGGCGCCACGCCATGAAAAAACTTCGCATTCTGGTTTCTCTGACCACCAACGACAACGATTATCAGATCGAACAGGCGAAGTCCGCCGAGGAAACCTCTCGCCGCCTGAACATCGAAACACAAATAGTCTACGCGGAAAACGACGCGATTAATCAAAGTACGCAACTGCTTCGCGCGATCCAGGCCGCTCCGCGGGACCGTCCGGACGCCATCGTTTTCGAGCCTGTTGGCGGAACTGCGTTGCCCCAAGTCGCCAAAGCCGCCGTCGGCGCGAACATCGGATGGGCCGTGCTCAACCGTGAAGCGAGCTACATCGCTGAACTTCGTCGCACTGCGAAAGCCCCAATCTTCTGC
The DNA here is from genome assembly GCA_003224135.1 of Acidobacteriota bacterium. Taxonomy (GTDB): domain Bacteria; phylum Acidobacteriota; class Terriglobia; order Acidiferrales; family UBA7541; genus Acidiferrum. The sequence goes on from QHYO01000707.1 coordinate 4,571, forward strand.
GTAAGCAATGACCACATCGAGATCGGCCGTATACAGGGGCGCCAATTCGCCGCACTTCTCCCGAAAGGTGGCAGTGTCCTGTACGTTCAGGGACCGTCGGAAAATTCCGCGGCCAAGGATCGCGCGCAGGGAATGTTGAGCACCAAACCGGCGAATGTTCAGGTCACTACTTTAAAAGCACAGTGGACAGAGGAGAGCTCTCTGCGTTCTGTTCGCTCCTGGCTGAAGCTTACCACTTCACAAAAAGCCGTCATCGACCTGATTGGCGCTCAGGACGACGCGATGGCCATGGGTGCGCGCAAAGCCTTTCAGGAAATCACGAACGAATCCGAACGCGACCGCTGGCTCAAGTTGCCCTATACCGGCTGTGATGGTTTGCCCAAAACGGGATATGCCTGGGTGCTTAGTGGCCTCTTGGCAGCAACTGTTTTCGCGCCGCCCAACTCCGGGCAAGCGATTGAAATGCTCCATCGAGCACTCACCAAGGGCCAGGAACTTCCCGAGCGTGCCCTCACTGCGCCGTCTTCTGTTCCTCCGCTTGCGGAATTGAAACCGAAATTCCGATAGGAATCCCCGGCTTGCGTCCGCGCACCCTGTTTTTAGAAAATCCTTTTTCTACTTGCGATTCTGCACTTGCTCTCAGCCTCCGTAGGCGTATAATTTTCAAGCCTTTAACGTTAACCTCATCTTTTGTCGAGGAAAATCTGAATGAATGCCCGTTCGCGCAAGAACGCGGTCAATCGCCGTGAATTCCTCTCGCAGACCGGAAGCGGTCTCGTTGCTGCCGCCCTCCCCGTCTCGGGAGCCTGGCACACGGCATCGGAGTTCGCGCGCGATTCGGAAGGCTCTCCAACCCGCTCCTCCTTTCCCGCGGGCGCCAAAAGAAAAATTCCCATCGGCGTATTCGATCCAGTCTACGATCATCTGGCCCTCGATGAAATGCTCGATAAAGTCAGCGCCCTCGGCCTCGAAGCCATGGAAATCGGCACCGGCGGCTATCCCCACAATCGACACTGTCCGCTGGACGAGCTGATCCAGGACAAGGGAAAAGCCAAAGCATGGCAGAAAAAGTTTGAAG
>QHYO01000711.1 GCA_003224135.1 Acidobacteriota bacterium
GCTCCACCTCTCGTTGAAGAGGTCCGGTTTCAACAAACTCAAATCTTTTGGAATAGCCCGAGGCTATCCTGCGATTTAAAACAATTTCCATGGCAAAGGTCGTGAGATCGACGTCCCAGGACTCAATCAATGGATCCAGGAAGGAAACGCAGTTTTCAGGCGACAAGCTGAAGACATCCGTGTCCAGGAACTCAAGAAGGGTAACCCGTGTTTGTTCGTAGCTTCGGCCTGCGAGTCGAGCCACCAAATGAAGCCAGTTTTCGCTGTTCAATTCTTCTTTGGCGACATTCTTGATCACGTCCAAAAGTTTTTGCGTGACGAGGCGCTCGAGTTCACCGAACGGCTGCTTCTCAAAAATCTCACGCACCTGTTTTTCCTTGTTGGGCACACACTTTCGGAGGATCAATTCCCGAATTTCCCCAAACATTGGAGTGGGCGGGCCCGCCAAGCCTCTCTGCAATTCCTCCCTGCGCTCGAGTTCAGCCAGCTTCACAAGTCTATCGCTCGGAAGCTTCAACACTTTCGCCATCTTCTGATAGATATCTGTTCGGTCCGGCGCCGGGGGCAGCTTCTTGCGAGCCAACAGCTGTGAAACATAGGAGTCGGTGACTTCGGCGGCAGCTGCTAGATCTTTCTGCTCAAGTCCCAACTCTTCGAGTCGTCGTTTGATCACCGAGCAAACGTCCACAATGACCCTCCACATGGATTAACACAGCCAGTTAACTATCGAAATAATCCCAGATTACACTTGACAGGTCAAGTGAATTAACTCATTGTAGTTAAGAGACCCAGGAAATTCTAGTAGCGATTTGAACTAATAGCGGTTATCTGAAGCCTTTTCGGCATCGGAAAGTAAGGAGAGTCTCATGTTTGCACGCAGAGTTCACATGCATCTGAAGTCCAACAGTGTCGCGGAGTTCACCCAGAGGCTGGAGAAGGACATCCTTCCCCTGCTTCGAAAACAGAAGGGATTCCAGGACGAAATCACGTTTGTCGGCCAGAGCGGCAGGGAAGCGTTCGGAATCAGTTTGTGGGACAAGGCAGAGAACGCTGAGGCTTACAACCGCGGAACGTACCCGGAAGTGACGAAGTTTCTCGCCACGGTAGTCGAGGGATCCCCTCAAGTTGAAACCTATGATGTCGCCAACTCGACGTTCCACAAGATCGCGGCTGCCGTCGCGGGCTGAAGCCGATCAGTCTTTGCGCGACAGGGGGTGAGCAACTCCGTCCCCTGTCTCAAAAAGTGCACCGTAGGAATTGGAATCAATCGGGCGAGTACCTTGTGTGCTGCCGATGGAAGGGAACGACCATGCAACATAAGAAGACTGAAGTCGCATTGAATCACGATCTTCATCCTCCGGTATTGGAAGAGGCAGGCGCGCGCTTTTGCGAACGCAGCAGCCGCGAGAATCTTGAGGCGGATCTGAGGAGCATTGTCTTCGCAGCCCACAAACTGCCCGCGCAAGTCGACCCGCCTGCACGCGTGTGGCGTTCTTTGCGTCTGCAACTCGAACGGGAAGGCCTCCTCGGTCGTTCGGTGAAGGGAAGACTAGAGGAGCAGACGCGATTTCCAATGTTCAGGAATTAGCCAGAGGATTTCGGTAAGGGAGGCACGTATGTATTTGCTTGCATGGATTGTCATCGGGGCGGTCGTTGGCTGGGGAGCCGGGAGAGTTTTAGAGGGGAATGGCTATGGTCCGCTTATGGATACCCTGCTGGGCATCGGTGGCGGCATAGTCGGCGGATTTCTGACACGAGTCGCGGGCTTCGATGGCTACGGTGGAACGATCGTCACAAGCCTAGTTGCAATGGTGGGCGCCGCGCTTCTGACTGTGCTCGCCGCTTACGCCAATGGCAGAAGAGTTTACGCCCGTCGGCCGTTAAGAATAGAGTCCGGAGATTCGGACTAGCAACAAGCAGTTTCATTAGTCGAGTTTTGGAATGAATTGAGCGGAGGTCAAAGGAATGACTGTGAATATGCCTCCTCTACAGGACCGCGTGCTCGAACGCAGGCAGACTCCTCCGCGAACAGGCATCTAATCGTTCGGAGAAATTTCTATGATGATTTCGTCAGAAAATGTTTTGAGTCGCCAGCTGAAACCGCTTTGCTCCCGCGACAACCACGTAATGAAGTACGAAGTTGGCGGCTCTAGGGCAAACACCGGGCACTTCGCGTCGTACCATTGCGGTTCCGCAGGGTGTAGCGTTCGCTATAACTCAACCGCTGGATATCACGTGTTGTTTGGGATGCCGGGCCACGCGTACGCCGTTGACGAGCCCGGCGTAAACACCGTGAAATGCCCCATACACGGCCGCTGGTTGTATCGCCGAAAGAATATTGACGCGGAACCGCGTGTCCGCTGGTTTTGTGGCGTCGAAGATTGCCGGTATGGCTACATTGCTAACACAAAGTACGAGTGGGTCAGGGGTTAGAGAAGATTCTTGTCCGTAAGATGGGGCCCTTCAGAAAAATAGGACCCGGTTTCAGGCCACTCCTCGATGGATACCGACAATCTGATTTCTCGTAGCGAAAA
>QHYO01000708.1 GCA_003224135.1 Acidobacteriota bacterium
ACAGGCGCTCGGCATAAAAGCCTTAGCCTTCCGTCGCTACAGCGAGGCGCTCGGTGAATTGAGCGAGCTGTCCGATCTTATCCAGCAATGTCTTGCAGACGGCAAAACCTTTCGGCGCGAACAGACAGAACACATCACTCCGGACGGTAGCCATCGCGAACTCGGCGTCACCATCTCCCCTATTCGGCGCGCACAAGAAAAAGCCACTGGCGCAATCTGTCTGCTTAGTGACCTGACTGAACTCACTGCGCTCCAAAAGCAGATGCAGCTTCGAGAAAACCTCGCCGCTCTCGGCGAACTCTCCGCCGGCATCGCGCATGAATTCAAAAATGCACTCGCCACGATCTCCGGCTACGCGCAAATGATCCAGTCCGAGCCCAATGCTGCCGACACAGTCGAAAACGCTAAAAAAATCCTTGATCAGACTCGCAGCATCACCCACGTCGTCACAGAATTCTTGCGTTATGCACGTCCGCTGGAGATCTCCGAAGAACCTGTTGAACTGCGTGTACTTCTCGACCGCACCGTCTGTGAAATCTTGGAACTCCAACCGCAAGTCCGAATCAGCATCGAAGGAAATTTCTCTGCGATCGCCGGAGATGAAGGATTGCTCCGCCAGGTTTTCCTGAATCTTGCGCGCAACGCCGCAGAAGCCGCTGCCAGCAACTCGCCAAATCCCGCCGTGATTCTGCGCGGCGAAACATCCGAATCTTCCGAGGACCGCACCCAGCGTATTCGAATCCTGGATAACGGTCCCGGAATTCCAATCGAAGCGTTAGCAAAGCTCTTTCGCCCCTTTTTTACTACCAAGGTGAACGGCACCGGCCTCGGACTCGCCGTCGTGCAAAAGATTCTTTTGCAGCACGGTGGACAAGTCGAAGCCCAGAACCGCGTTGGCGGCGGCGCGGAGTTTATCGTTACGCTACCCGCGACCCGTACGATTTCACAAGCGGTAGAATCAAAAGAGGTCACTATCTAAGGCTGGAAGGGACGCAACGCGCCCCGGAGGTAGTTTCGTGCGCACAGTTCGATTATTCGCAACTCTTCTATTTTTGTCTGGCCTATCCGGGGTTGCCGCACTCGCCCAACAGGACCAGACGCAATCCGCAACCGGTGACCCCGTAGCTGACGCTGCCCGTAAGGCGCGTCAAGAGAAGAAATCCGCGCCGAAGCCAAAAAAAGTTTTCACCGAGGACGACGTCGCTCGAAAGCCCGCAGTCGCCGAAGCTCCTGCGTCTTCCAACCCGACGACGAATCCGAGCGGCGAAACGCCCGCTTCAACCGCTCAAGCGGGTTCACAAGACGACTCATCAGCCAAAAAAGAGGACCCCAACTCAGAAGCCCAATGGCGCAAGCGCTTTGCCGCCCAGCGAAAGAAAATTGCCATTGCCGAAGAGGAACTGAACGTCTTGCAGCGAGAAGCCGAAAAAGCCGACGTCCAATATTATCCCGACCCGCAAAAGGCGTTAAACGAACAACTCACTCGTAACGAAATTAACGAAAAGAATGACAAAATCACCGCCAAGAAGAAGGAAATTGCCGACCTCAAACAGCAGCTTAGTGACATGGAAGACGAAGTCCGCCGCACCGGAGGTGATCTTGGCTGGACGCGCTGACGATCTGTTCGGGGCGGCCGCCGTGTCCATTCTCTCCCGCAATCCGGTTCCCTGAGCGCGTCGTCTCTCAACAGAATTCAAAACCGATGGAACCTATACTTCTCGTCGAAGATAAAACCGAACTTCGCGCCATGCTTCGCAAGGCGCTCGAACGCAATGGCTTTCGAGTTGAAGAAGCGCCGGATGGTTCGGCCGCGATACAGAAACTCCGCTCCAAGCGCTATCAGATGGTTGTCACTGATTTGAAAATGCCGGGCGCGTCAGGGCTCGATGTTCTGCGCGAATCGAAGCAGGCCGATTCCACAATCCCCGTAATCCTCCTCACCGCTTTTGGCTCCGTTGAAGAAGCCGTCGCCGCAATGAAAGAAGGCGCTTTCGATTTCATTCAGAAACCAGTGGACCTCGATCACCTCAAGCTTCTCGTCGAACGCGCCACACGCCAACAGGAGTTGCTCCGCGAAAATCTGATTCTTCGCGAAGAATTCTCGGCTCGCTACGGATTCCCCCGCATCGTTGGCGAATCACCCGCCATGAAAGCCGTCAGCCAGCAACTCCAACGTGTCGCTCCGACGGACTCCACTGTGCTTCTCCTCGGTGAAAGCGGCACCGGCAAGGAACTGTTCGCTCGCGCCATTCATCATCTTTCGAACCGGCGTGAGCAGCCTTTCATCGCGCTGAATTGCGCGGCGATCCCCGAAGGCCTCGTGGAAAACGAACTCTTCGGCCACGAACGCGGCGCATTCACGGGAGCCGGAAATCGCAAAGCCGGCAAAATCGAAATGGCGCAGCGCGGAACACTGTTCCTTGATGAAATTGGCGAACTTCCGCTCGCCAGCCAGGCCAAGCTATTGCGCGTGCTTGAAGAGCGCCGCTTCGAACGCGTTGGCGGCACTCAATCGATCGACGTTGATCTGCGTATCGTCGTCGCCACCAATCGCGATCTAGCCGAACGCATCCGCGAAAAACTCTTTCGCGAGGATCTCTACTTCCGCATCGCTGCTGTTCCGCTCACCATCCCTCCGCTGCGGGATCGCGATGATGACCTGCTCCTCCTCGCGGCTCACTTTCTCGAAAAGTTCGGCCGCGAATTTGGCAAAGGACAGCTCACTCTCAACGAAGACGCTCGCCGCCGGCTCCGTGCCTACTCCTGGCCGGGAAACGTGCGTGAACTTCAGAACGCCCTCGAACGGGCCGCGATCTTGTCTGACGGCCCCGAAATCACTCCCGAACTCTTGCCTGCCATCGCAACTCCCGTTCGAACGGAATCTGCTCCGCCAAACCTCGTGCCCGAATCGTTTTCGTGGGCGGGCAGCCTCGAGGATGTCACCTCGCGCGCGCAATTACACGTCGAGCGTGTCCTGCTGGAAAACGCGCTTCGCGAATGTCGTTGGAATAAAACTCGCGCTGCCGAAAAATTGGGTATTGCACCCAAAACGCTGCTCACCAAAATGCGCGCCACCGGCCTCGAAAACTGACACGGCTGGCCAAAGCCAGGTGAGCCTTTCCGAGCGGAACGTCCCGGAATCGAGGAATCCCAGCGGGATCGTCAAATTCACCCATTTCCCGGAAGGACTACCCTAGCCCCTAAACCCGTCAGATACCCGTCTTGACTCCCGTATGCAACGCCACCGTCCCGCCCGTCCAAACTCGCATTGCGACGCCTTCATAACCGTTCTTCAGCATCGACTCCCGCAACTCCTCGGGCCGAAAAAACCGCGCCACC
>QHYO01000709.1 GCA_003224135.1 Acidobacteriota bacterium
CGGCCGCTGCAACGACAACAACCTGGCAAATCGATCCGCAGCACACCGCGGCGGGATTCGCAGTAAAGCACCTGATGATTTCGACAGTGCGCGGACAATTCAAAGGCGTCACGGGTACCATAAATTGGGAGGATCAGGACATCAGCAAATCGACAGTGGATATCACCATCGATGCAAACACCGTGGACACGAGCGAGCCCAAGCGTGATGCGGACCTCAAAAGCGACAAGTTTTTCGACGTCGCAAAGTATCCAACGATCACTTTCAAATCGAAAAAAATTGAGCAGGTTTCTGCCGGCAAACTGAAAATCACCGGCGATCTGACCATTCGCGGAGTGACCAAGGAAGCCGCGCTGGACGTCGAAGGTCCTACGCCACCGGTAAAGGATCCGTGGGGTAACACGCGCGTCGCGGCGAACGCCACAACAAAATTAAACCGCCAGGATTTTGGCGTGAAGTGGAACGCGAACATGGACGGTGGTGGTGTTGTGGTCGGCGACGACGTAGCAATCACGATCGATCTCGAAATGATCAAGAAGGCATCGAAATAACTGCTCTCATTCGACCGCGCAAATTCAAACAGGTGTCCGATCAAGGAGAAAAGGAATGAAGAATCCCGCACCGGTGGAGCACCCCGTCCATGAACTGATTCGCGAGCGCTGGAGCCCGCGAGCATTCTCCCGTAACGAAATTTCGTCAGAGGATCTGAGAAGTTTGTTTGAAGCAGCGCGGTGGGCTCCATCGAGCAGCAACGAGCAGCCATGGGCGTTTATCGTGGCCACTCGAAACGACAACGAGAACTTCACAAAGGCCTTGCAACCGCTCGTGGAATTCAACGCCAACTGGGCCAAGAACGCGTACGTTCTTGGCTTCGCGGTAGCGGAGTTGGCATTCGCGAAAAACAATACGCCGAATCGCAACGCACATTACGACACCGGCGCGGCGATGTCGCAACTCACCACCGAGGCAACTTCGCGCGGAATTTTCGTTCACCAGATGGCTGGATTCGATCCGGACACCGCGCGGGAAGTTTTTGAAATTCCTTCAGGCTGGGATGCGATCGCGGCGTTCGCGATGGGCTATCCCGGCGACCCTGCCTCCCTGCCCCAACCGTACCGCGACCGCGAAACCGCGCCGCGTGTACGAAAACCCATCGGCGAATTTGTCATGAACGGAAAGTGGGGTCATACTGCTGATTTCATACTAAAATAATCCCTTACCACGAGGACCCGACCCGGCTCGATGCACAGCACGCTCGAATTCCTGATCAAACACGGCTACATGGTGTTGCTGGCCTGGGTGTTTGCCGAGCAACTTGGCCTTCCGATTCCTTCGCTTCCGATGATGCTGGCGGCGGGAGCGCTCGCAGGCACGGGTCATCTCAGTTTCTGGACTTCTCTCTTTCTGGTAACTGTCGCCGCGCTTTTCGCCGATTCTTTCTGGTACATTCTCGGCCGGAAAAAAGGCATCCGCATTCTGCAATTCCTTTGCAAGATTTCTCTCGAACCGGATTCCTGCGTTCGCCGCACGGAAGGAATTTTTTCCAAGCAGGGCGCGCGTTCGCTGCTGATTGCAAAATTTATTCCCGGTCTAAGCACCGTGGCGCCGCCGCTGGCTGGAATTTTTCATATGCGCGCGCGAATGTTTCTCCTGTACGACGCGCTTGGCTCCGCGGTTTGGGGCCTGACGATTCTCGGAACTGGTTTCATTTTCAGCGAACAGATCGAGCGCATCGCGGAACGCGCTGCAGCGCTTGGAGGCGGATTGGCGGTTCTGATCATCGGTTGTCTCGCCGGTTATATCGCCTGGAAATTTCTTGCGCGGCAAAGATTTCTTCGTGAGCTGCGGATTGCGCGCATTACTCCGGAAGAATTAAAAGAAAAAATTGACGCTGCCGAAGAAATGGTGATTGTTGATTTGCGGCATTCGATGGATTTCGAGGCTGATCCGGAAACCATTCCCGGCGCTTTCCGCATGGATGCAAAGGAGCTGGAAGAGAAAAACGATCGCTTGCCGCGCGACCGTGAAGTCATTCTCTACTGTACTTGACCAAACGAAGCCACCAGCGCCCGTGTGGCGCTCCTCCTAAGAAAACAAGGCATCCGAAGAATCCGGCCGTTGCAGGGCGGCTTGGATGCCTGGCGCAAACTCGGCTATCCAATCCAGAGCCTAGCCGTCGTCGTGAAGTGATTTGATTGCTGGTCGACCCTACCAGCCGTCCTCTTAATAAGTTGCTTAGATCGACCTTCCAGAGCCTACCTCGGCCTTTCCATCGATTTTGACGAACCTGCGCCTTCTTCATAGGCGGGGCAGGACGATGCCGCCTTGCGCCTGGTATTTGCCCTTCTTGTCCTTGTAGCTGATTTCGCACGGGTCGCTCGATTCAAAAAAGATGACCTGGCAGAGTCCTTCGTTGGCGTAGATTTTTGCGGGCAGCGGAGTGGTGTTGCTGATTTCGAGGGTCACGAAGCCTTCCCATTCCGGCTCAAAGGGTGTGACGTTGACGATGATTCCACAGCGCGCGTAAGTCGATTTGCCGACGCAGATCGTGAGCACGTTGCGCGGAATGCGGAAGTATTCGATGGAACGGGCCAGCGCAAATGAGTTCGGTGGGATGATGCAGACGTCACCTTTGTAATCCACAAGCGAACGCGCATCAAACTTTTTGGGGTCGACGATGGTCGAGTTCACATTGGTGAAAATGCGGAACTCATCGGCGACGCGGATATCGTAGCCGTACGAAGAGACTCCGTAGCTGATGACTCCTTCCCGGATCTGCCGGTCGGTGAACGGCTCGATCATTTTATGTTCCAGCGACATGCGGCGAATCCAGCTATCCGGCCTTACAGACATCCACGCCTCCTGGGAAATTTGAGCGCAAAGCGGTCAAACTAAATACGCCACCTTGAGCGGTGAACGCATGCCAGCTCGAACAAATTGAATTGGCAAAATCAATCTGAAGAAATTCAGTGTAGACGAGGCGTCACGTCTTGACAACCCGGCGCGCAGCCTCTAGCATCTGCCCCAGAGCAGCGGAGGCACGCTTGATTAAACTGGATATCGTAAACGCCGTCCTGGCAAAGCTCGAAGGAGCGGGCGTGAGCCGCGTCAAGGCCGAGCAGGCCGTGGAAACTGTTTTTGAATCGCTGAAGAACGGAATGGGACGTACTCAGAGAATCGAACTGCGGCGGTTTGGAGTTTTCACCGTGAAGCCCAGAAAGACGGGCATTGGCCGCAATCCGCGCACCGGTGAAGAAGTGAATATTCCTCCGGGCAAGGCTGTGCGATTTAAGCCCGGCAAAGAGCTCCAGGGCCTCGAGGGTTGATCGAGGTCCCGACGGGCCTGCAGCCGTCTGACCTTCCCGCAGTTCTTCGCATCCAATTTCAGGTGCGGGCATCAGTTAGATCCCGCCATATACTCTGTGAACAGCGATAACGAGTCCGCCCCCGCAACAATGGATCTGAACGTTGCGACTCCTGATAGCCCGGCTGCGTTTCCCGCCTGGGCAGTATCAGCGCCCATTAAACCACAACGGCTTTGGCTGGCAGTTCTGCTTTTTGCGGTGACATTTTTTACGTGCCTGGCTGCCGGGCGGCAATTTGCCATTTCATTTGCAAACGGCCAGGCGGC
>QHYO01000116.1:0-4352 GCA_003224135.1 Acidobacteriota bacterium
AAGAACACGTGCAGATCAAGGAGCGTCAGCGCGGCTACGACGAAGCCACACTGGTGGAGAGTTTCGTGATCCTAAACGCGGTGGGCGGCGAGTGCCTCGATGATTTCGTGCGTCTGCGCGAAGATGCCGGCCTGAGCGCCATGGTGGGACACCCGATGCCCTCTCCTTCGGTGGCGCGCAAGTTTCTGTACGAATTTCACGAGGACGCCAAGATCGAGGAGGCCAAGCAGCGGCGCAGCGCGGAGCAGATCGCTTATATACCAGAAGAAACGGCCGCGCTGGTGGGATTAGGGCTGGTCAATCGGGAACTGGTGCGGGAGTTGGGGCGGCGCTGCCCCGAGCAACGCATCGCCACGGTGGACCAGGATGCCACCATCATCGAGAGCCGAAAGCAGGAGGCCTTGCGAGCCTACGAGGGAGAGCGAGGCTATCAGCCGATGTTGGCGGTATGGGCAGAGATGAACGTGGTGTTGGCGGATGAGTTTCGGGATGGAAACGTGCCGGCGATGATGGCGCCGTTGGCAGTGGCCAAACAGGCCTATGCGGCGCTGCCAGAGACCGTGACGGAGTACTATTATCGGGGCGATTCGGCGAGCCACGAGAGTCACCTGATCAATTGGCTGCGGAACGAAGAGCGAGAGGGTGGTCCGCGGGGATTCATCGGGTTTGGGATCAGTGCGCGGATGAGCGAGGCGTTGCACCAGGCGATCCTCAAGATTCCCGAAGAGGGCTGGGAGGGCTACGGGGAAGCGCACGCCAGAGAGATACGCGAATGCGCCGAGGTGAGCTTTGTGCCGGGGGAGAAATCGGAACACAAAGATACGCAGCCTCTGCGCTATGTGGCGATTCGCATTCGGCAGCGGCAGGAGACGTTGTTTGAGGATGGCAGCAAGGTGAAGCACTTTGCGGTAGTGACGAACATTCGGGAGTGGAAGGCGGGGCGATTGATTCAATGGCATCGGGAGAAGGCTGGGACGGTGGAAGGGGTGCACGATGTCGTCAAGAATGAACTAGGCGGGGGAGTGATGCCTTGTAAGTATTTCGGAGCGAATGCGGCGTGGTTGCGGTTAGCGGTGATCTCGCAGAACGTGATGACGGCGTTGAAGCGTCTGGCGCTGCCGGCAGAGTTGTTGACCGCGCGACCGAAGCGGTTGCGCTTTCTGCTTTTCAACACGCCCGGGCGTCTGGTGCATCATGCGCGGAAGCTGGTGCTGCGCTTGGCGGCGACCGCGCAGCGCATCATCGACTGGATGGAAGCGGCGAGACTGCTGCCGATCCTGGTCTAAACGGGGGGGAATCCCCTAACCTTCAGGCTTATCGACGGATTTGTAGACCCTTTTTTCCGGAAATGCGGGTATTCTCGGGTATTTCCCCGTCCGCAGTGGGCAGCCAAGCACCGAATGCCCAGCGGGAAATCCGAAAACTGCGTTACCCCGGCGCAGATGAAGCTGATTAACTCGGGAGAGTCGCTCGTGACTGCGTTTTTGACCACGCCGCGCCCGGTCCGCTGTATTATCGACGGATTAGGGTCGAACGCCATTCAGCTACTTATCCGGCCAATTTCTGCCCGCTCTTATCGGGGGCCGAGTTTGCGAAGTTCGGCAGCGATTTTGGTGAGCCGGTTTGCCAATCGATCAAGGACAGGCAAGGAATCGCTGGCGGCGGGCAGCGTGCGCCGAAACATTTCCAGGACATGCTGAGTAACCTGTACAGCCTGAAGGGTGCTGGTGAGATCGGCCTGGAGGCCAATGACGGCCTTGGGCGGGGGCAGGAGATGCCGGGGCTGGGAACGAGCGGTGCGAAACTCACGTTGAAGGTCGGTCTGTGTGAATTCAGCGTAGAGCAGAGTCATTTTCGCTGACGAATGGCCTAGCAGCTTCATGAGTGCCGGGAAGCTGACGCCGGAGCGCAGCATCTCCGTAGCGAAGGTGTGGCGGAACATGTGAGGAACGATGGGTCTGGTAATGCCCGCGGCGGTTCGCACGATGGTCAGTTCGGTGCGAAGTTCGCGCAACAACGCGCTACGATTACGGCGGCGCGCCAGGAGCAGCCCGTCCGGAGAGACGGCGCTGAGAGAGCGGAAGAAACGCAGTCGGTGGACCAGTTGGCAGACGGAGTCGTCAACCGGCACCAGACGTTCAGTGTGCAACTTGCCCAGCGGCACATGGAGCGCCCATTGTCCGGGAGCGAGCAGACGCAAGCAATCGAAGGAGAGATCGACGCACTCGCCGATCCGCATGCCGGTGTGACGGATGAGCAGGAGCGCGTTGCTGGCCGGATCGTTGCGGCGCAGGAGTTCTTGCTGGATGAGGCGGTCTTGTTCGGGAGTCAATGGCCGTGGGAAACGGGCGTCGGGATGGGGGACGTCGTCAGGATGGAACAGGCGAACCAGGGCGGGAAGCTCGTGGAGCCAGGCCAACTCCTCCATCAAACGGCGCAAAGAGATGACATGCAAGGAGCGCGTACTGTTGACCAGCGGCGGTTTTTGTGAGGAGAGCCAGGTCAGCCAGCCGAGGATGTGCGGGTCCCGCCGCAGTTGCTCGAGGGTCCGGACGCCTGGATGATGCTGATTCAAGTAGTGGAGAAAGTACTCCGCCGTAGTCCGATAGCGGCCCTTGGAGGAGTCACTCATGGAGGTGGTCACCGACTGCATGGCGCCGAAGAACACCGCGAGCAAGGGATGCTGGAGTGGGAGGCGGGAGCGATGCCGATTCATAGCTGGGACGGTGGCACGGGACGCACCAGTTGCGACACGGCGCGGGCGTATTGCTGGTAGACATCCTGCGGCGTGATGCGGACGTAGACCATGGTGGTCTGGATCTGCGCGTGTCCCATCAGTTGCATGAGGGCGGGCAAGCTGAGGCCGGCGCGGATCATGTCGGTGGCGAATGTATGGCGGAATCGGTGGGGATTGGCTTTGGCGACACCGGTGGTCTGGCGATGATGACGGAACAACGAGCGCAGTCCCACGGCCGTCATGCGTGTTCCTCGGGCGCGCCCCTTCAGGGAGACGAACAGGGCGGCGCCGCAGCGGGGCGGACGTTCCAGGCGCAGGTAATGATCGAGCAGTTGGACCGCCTCTGGAGCAAGAGGCAGGAGGCGCACCTTGTTCCCTTTGCCGCGCACCCGGATCTGTGCTTCCGACAGGATGAGATCTTCCTGATCGAGCGCCAGCACTTCGCACGAGCGCAGCCCCTGCAATAACATCAAGCCGACGATGGCCAGATCGCGGCCGGTACGGAAGCTGGCCCAGAAGCGGGCAACTTCGTCAATCGACAAGGGCGTCACCACGCGCTTAGGTTCTTTCACGCGCAACCGCTTCATCGCCGGGCGTGGTCGGCCATAGCCGAGCGCCGACCGCCGCCAGTAGAACTGGTGAAAGCCCGGCACCGCCGGCGGCACGGCGTTGGGGAACTGGCAACGTAAGGCGCGTTCGACGACCCACACGCGGGTGTTAATCGTGGTAGCGGCCGGACGAGGTTGTTGGTCAGCGTGATAGCGCATGTAGTCCAGCAGGGAGGAGCTGTTGAGCGCTTGCTCGGTTACTTCGTCGGTGGAGTGGCGCTCGGCCCACCAGCGCACGAAGTGCGTCAGGGCGAAAGCATACCCACGCAGAGTGTGCCAAGCCAAGCCGCGGACGCAGCACTGATCCAGAAAGCGATTGATCCAATCCACCTCGCGGCCAGCGGGCTGAGCAACCACTCGAAACGGGCTCTGTGCGCTGCCGAGGCCAACCCGGTAGAGCAACTCGTAACTCATGAGCGCGCCTTCTGGAGCAGTGCCTGAAACTGATGAGCATCACCGCCGTGGAGGAAGAAGCTGTTGGGGTCGTGGCCCTCGGGCAGCGAGACCAGGCGAGCGGTGATGCCTCGCTCCCGGAGCCTTTGCGAGAGGCACTGCGCTGCGTGTTGGCCACTGCCGTTGGAGTCCGCATCAAAGGCCACATAGACGGTTCGGGGACGGTCGCAGAGTTGCCGGAACTGCTGCACATTGAGATGAGTTCCGAGCGAGCAGGTGACGTTTTCAAAGCCGGCCTGCCACAATGCGGCGTAGTCGAACAGACCTTCCACGAGAATCACTTCCGGATAGGATTGGACTTGCTGCCATGAATACAAGCCACCCTTAGCGCCCGGTAAGAAGCGATGAGGGGGCGCCGAACCGGAGATGCTGCGGCCGTATAGATTGCCTTCCAACGGAAAGACCATACGATGCACGTATGCGTCGTAGCCCGCATCAGTCACCAGACCGGCCTGACACAGAGCCGGCAAAGAGTAACCCAACTGCGAGAGCCAACCTCGCAGACAACCGCCGGGCGCATAGCCGATCTGCATGTGCTCGATCAGCGGCAGGGA
>QHYO01000116.1:4458-4811 GCA_003224135.1 Acidobacteriota bacterium
GAGCTCAGCGAAGCGAATCACGTCCCCGCCGCAGCCACACCCGTAGCAGTAGAAGAGATCTTTGTTGGTATCCGCCAGGAAGCTTGGTTTGTGATCATCGTGTAGCGGGCACAATCCCATCCATCGACCGCGGCTGAGTGGCCGCGCCGGGTGCCAATCATGCGCCTGCAGATAGCCCATCAGCGGAATCTGCTGTTTCAACTCATTGAGAGCTTCGCGATTCACGGACTTCTTGCCTCCAGCGGCAGAATACGGCGGATCGCGGTCCAATCCCAGGCAAGGATGGTGGGAAACGTCGAGGCGGTCCAGCCGGTAGCCTGCCAGAGCTTCGCCGCCATTAGGGTGCTCCAATT
>QHYO01000710.1 GCA_003224135.1 Acidobacteriota bacterium
TGACTCTCCTGCCACAAGCTGTTACTTTACATGGCGGAAAGCGGTGCTGCCCGCAGCGGCCCGTGTTCAAAGAGCAAGAAAAATGACTCGCAACGCCATGACGATGCAGGGCTCCACGGGATCCGTGAGGGTGCAGGTCTGTGTCGTGCCCGGAATTATACGAATTAGCCAAGTCGTCGAAATCGACGGCAAGAGCGGGTGATGGCGGCTTAACAGCGAAGTTCCGAGAAATTCGGGCCATCATCCAATCCAAGATGATGGCCCGAATTTTTTTGCGGTACCGTATTTCTCGCAGCAAATTGGTTGGGCGACTCTTTCAGCGCTTGACCTGTATCCGGAGAAACGTAAGATGACGATTTTTCCAAGCCGCTCATCGGCGTAGCCAACACCTGGATCGAAATTGGACCTTGCAACTATCACCTGCGCGAACTCGCCCAACACGTAAAAGATGGCATACGCAAAGCTGGCGGAACGCCGCTGGAGTTCAACACCGTTTCCATTTCCGACGGTATCACTATGGGTACCGAAGGAATGCGCGCTTCCCTGATCAGCCGCGAAGTCATCGCTGACTCGATCGAACTTGTCACCCGCGGAAATCTTTTCGATGCCCTGGTTGTTCTTGTCGGCTGCGACAAGACAATTCCCGGCGGAATCATGGCGCTGGCACGCCTCAACATTCCCGGACTCATTCTGTATGGCGGTTCCATCGCTCCCGGTGAATTTGAAGGTCATCCGGTAACGATTCAGGACGTGTACGAAGCGATCGGTTCGCATTCCAGCGGCAAGATGAGTGATGCCCGCTTGCTCGCGCTTGAAAAATCGGCCTGCCCCGGCGCCGGAGCGTGCGGCGGCCAGTTCACCGCAAATACAATGTCCCTGGTCAGTGAATTTCTCGGTATCGCGCCAATCGGCATCTCCAATGTTCCTGCTACCAATGCAGCCAAGGCTGCGGCCGGTGAGCGTGCAGGCGAACTTGTTCTCGATTTATTGCGTCGTGGAGTCACGCCTTCGCAGATCATCACGAAATCCGCAATTGAAAATGCCATCGCAGGTGTCGCAGCAACAGGCGGCTCAACGAATGCCGTTCTCCATTTGCTCGCCATCGCCAATGAAGCGAGGCTTCCCCTTTCCATCGACGACTTCGACCAGATTAGTTCCAAAACACCTATCATTGCCGACCTGAAACCCGGCGGACGCTTTGTCGCCACCGATTTGTACGCCGCGGGCGGCACCGCGCTCATCGCCAAACGCATGATCGAAGCCGGCCTCCTAAATGGCGACGCCATCACCGTTTCCGGTAAGACGCTGGCGCAAGAGGCGAACGCCGCGAAAGAAAGTCCCAAGCAAGAAGTCGTGCGCGATGCGAAGCATCCTCTGAAACCCACCGGCGGACTCGTCATCCTAAAAGGCAATCTCGCCCCCGAAGGTTGCGTCATAAAAGTTGCGGGACACAACACCATGAATTTCCGCGGACCCGCCCGAGTCTTCGATAGCGAAGAAGCGGCCTTCGCCGAAATTGACAAGAGCAAAATCAAAGCCGGCGACGTCATTGTCATTCGCTACGAGGGTCCCAAAGGCGGTCCCGGCATGAGGGAAATGCTCGCCGTTACCGCGGCTCTGGTCGGCGCAGGACTTGGCGATTCCGTCGCCCTTCTCACGGACGGCCGCTTCAGCGGCGCAACGCACGGCCTCATGGCGGGTCACGTTGCTCCCGAAGCTGCGCACGGTGGACCTATCGCCGCAATCGCTGATGGCGACACCATTATTTTCGACATTCCGAATCGCACGCTCAGCGTCGATCTGACCGCCGAACAAATCCAGCGGCGGCTCGCAACCTGGAAAGCACCAGCGCCGCGCTTCACGAGCGGCGTCATGGCCAAGTACGCATTTCTCGTGTCTTCTTCGTCGCGAGGCGCGGTAACCGATTTGCCCCAAACAAATTTGCAGCCAGTGCAATCGGGAAGGACGCTATGAAACTCACCGGTGCAGAAATACTCTGCCAATCGCTCGAACATCTCGGCGTGAAACACATCTTCGGTTATCCGGGCGGCGCGATTCTTCCGGTCTACGACGCGCTAGGCAAATCGAAACTCCACCACATCCTTGTTCGTCACGAACAGGGCGCAACACACATGGCCGACGGCTACGCGCGCGCGACCGGCGGAGTTGGCGTTGCCATGGCCACCAGCGGCCCCGGCGCAACCAACATGGTGACCGGTATCGCCACTGCCATGCTCGATTCGTCTCCCGTTGTGTGCATCACCGGTCAGGTTGGCAGCAGACTTCTCGGCTCCGACGCCTTTCAGGAAATCGACATCACCGGCATCACCATGCCAATCACCAAGCACAACGTGATCGTCACGCGCGTCGAAGATATCGCACGCACGGTTCGCGAAGCTTTTATCATTGCAAGCTCCGGGCGCCCCGGTCCCGTGCTTGTCGACATCACCAAGGACGCGCAACAGGCTTCCAGCGAATTTGATTGGAACGCCACTTTGCCAAAGCTTCCGCCCAAGCGGGTTCGTCCTTCACTCGACAAAGCCGAACTCGATCGCGCAGTCGAACTCCTCAATTCCGCCAAGCGTCCGCTGATTCTTGCCGGCCACGGCATCATGATTTCCGGTGCCATGAAAGCCTTCGAGCAATTCGTTCGTGCCGGCCAATTCCACGTTGCCATGACATTGCTCGGCATCGGCTGCTTCCCGGCCAACGATCCGCTCAATCTCGGCATGATGGGCATGCACGGCGAAGCGTGGGTGAATCACGCCATTCAGGAAGCCGACCTCTTGATCGCAGTAGGCATGCGCTTCGATGACCGCGTCACCGGCGACCTGCGCACCTACGCCAAGAGCGCGCGCAAAATTCACATCGAAATCGATCGCGCCGAAATCAATAAAAACGTAAAAGTGGACGCGGCACTCGTCGGCGATGCACGCGAAGTCTTGGAACAACTGCTTCCCTCGATCGACAAGAAGGAACGCACTGTCTGGCAGAGCCGCATCACTGAAATGAAAGGGGATTCCGCCGTTCGCGATATTCAGAGCCTGCCGGACACCGGCCACCTCTACGCCGCGCACGTGATTAACGATCTGTGGAAGGAAACAGCCGGCGACGCCATCGTCGTTACCGATGTGGGCCAGCATCAAATGTGGGAAGCGCAGTATTACCATCACAATCGTCCGCGCACTCTGATCACCTCGGGCGGCCTCGGCACCATGGGCTTCGCGCTGCCCGCTGCGATCGGCGCAAAGTTCGCCAAGCCGGAGGCCGACGTATGGGTCGTGGTCGGCGATGGTGGCTTCCAAATGACCATGTGCGAACTGGCGACGATCGTTCAAGAAAAAATCAAAGTGAACATCGCCATCATCAACAACGGCTTTCTCGGTATGGTTCGCCAGTGGCAGGAGTTTTTCTACGACAAGCGTTACGTAGCCACTCCGCTGGTGGCTCCGGATTTCGCCG
>QHYO01000713.1 GCA_003224135.1 Acidobacteriota bacterium
CTTGCCGCTCTTGGCACTTCCGTGTGCGGCAATCTCGTCGAGCTCTTCTTTTTCGTGCTCTGCCAACTCCCGCAATTGTCCCAGCGAAACTCCCTCACGAATCAACAGGGGAATCCCCGCGAGAGAGCACCCCGCAAACGTCACAAGCCAAAGCACAATCGCCGCAGCGACAGCGGTTTCGCTTTCCACGCCAAATACTTTTGTGTATGCGAAGATCGCCAGTGCCTGCGACCCTCCACCGACTGCCGGCAGTTGCACCGCCGAACCCACAAGAGTAAACGCCAGCAACAGCATGCAATCGCTCATGCGCAGTTCCGCCAGACGCCCGCCAAAACTCTGCGACACGAAGTAATACACCACCAGCACTAGCGCCCAATGGAGCGCGGAATATAACACGGCGCTAAAAAAAACCCAAAATGATTTTCGCGATGCGGACACGCCATCCCGAACCCGATACCCAACCTGCCAACCGCGTTTCGAGCAGCGTCGTTCCGTGCAGCCTCAGGTAAACCAGGAACGCGACTGCGCCGCCGACTCCGATCGCAAGGAATGTCCCCGCCGTGCTCGCCGCGCCGGCGATCGTGGCCGCGGCATCGCCTGAATGAGCCGTTCCCTTGAACACCAGCAATGCAATCGCGGCGATCACCACCATGCTCGCAATGTCGAACAGCCTTTCCAATACCCAAATCCCAAAAATGTCGGCCACGGGAAGCTTGGCCCCGCGGGCGAGGAGCACTGGCCGGATCGGTTCTCCGGCCCGGCCCAATAAAAAAACGGCCGCAAACCCAGCCAGTGTGCTGGCATAGATTTCCCAGAATTTAGCTCTGCCCAGGTTGCGCTGAAACACCATCCAGCGCAGCGATCTCACCGCATAGCAGCTGTGGATCAATATCAAGGCACCGCCCAGCCAAAATGGATTAGTCCCTTTGATGGCGGCCCACAATTTCGCGCCGCTAGAGCCGGCCAAGCCCAGTGAGCCACTGGACCGGTAGGCCAGAAAGCCGAGCACCACCGCCGCTGCCGCAACCAGCAGCCACTTTTTCGACCTGGAATTCATGAAGGATTGAGCCTACTGGCCGCCTGCCTCGCTCGTCAAGCAAAGCTCTCACAAATGATTCAGTTTACAGACCTTGCATCGGCCTTGTATCGGGTGCCAGGGCCGAGTAAGATGCCGCCCAAATGGCTCGTCGGCTCTTATCCCCGTTGAGGGAACAATTCGACTGCAGTTTACGTTCCATACTGTGGCAGGCCGAACTCAGTACCCAAAGGGCGGCTCGAAGGGCTTGGGACAACGGGTTTGCCGTTGCTTTCCAAGCCCGGCAACAATCTTTACTGGTGTCGCGCCCAGAGAAGCTCTTGTGGATTCGAGGCTGATTTTACGTTGGAGCAGGATGCCCAACTGGTCCAGCAATGCCTCCAGGGAGATGGCTCTGCCTGGGAGGAGCTTGTGCGTCGCCATTCGCGCCGCATC
>QHYO01000114.1 GCA_003224135.1 Acidobacteriota bacterium
GAATCGCGCGAATCCGCTTCTCCTGGCAAAGGTCGAACCAGTGCCAAGTGCCGCGCGGGACGCGAAGCAAGTCGCCCGCCTCTACCGTGATTGAGACGACATTTCCTTCGCGTGGATGAATATGAAACAGTCCGCGCCCTTCGATGATGAACCGCACTTCATCTTCATCGTGCCAATGTTCTGAATTGAAGCGGTTGAGCATCGCATCGAGTCCCGGCGTCGCCGGCGTCACGTCAATGACGTCTGCCGTCACGTATCCGCCTTCCGCTTTCAGTCGCTCAATCTCCGGCGCGTACGCGGCCAGTACTTCCTCAGCTGATGCACCTTTCGCAATCTCGTGCGCAGGTTTCCACTGCTTATAGGCAATGCCGATTCCGTCGAGATACGTGCGAATCTCCTCGTCCTGCGTCAGCGTCCGGTTTTCATTTGGAATGTGAACAGTAGCCATCGCTGTCAATCCTCATTTTTCAGCGCCAAACACTCCGCCAAATTCGCGCCGCCCCACAATTTCCAGCAGAAACTCGAAAATCTCCACGTGACGGTGCGCCTGCGCGACATCTTCACCCCAAGTATATAGCCCGTGACCACTCAGAAGGAATCCGTGCGCATCGTCTTCGCGTTCCAGCAAGGCAGCGACTTTTTGAGCCAGTGAAGAAATGTCCTGAGAATTTTCGAAAATTGCAATCCACTCGCGATGCTCATGCGTGCGCACACCCTCAAGACCTTTCAGCATCTCGTAACCGGTAATTGCTAGCCCGCCTTTAGCGGTATGCCTTTCTGAGAGTAGTGTGCCCCAAACCGAATGCGTGTGCAGGATGCATCCGACATTCTTCACCCGTGCGATTGCCAGATGTAAAAAAGTCTCCGCGGAAGGTTTTGCTTTACCGGCAAGCACGCGACCCTCACTGTCAATCTCAATGAAGTCGTGGCCCGTAAGCACCGACTTGTCCAGGCCGGTCGAAGTGATCAGCAATCGCAAAGGACTTCTCTTCAACACCACACTGTAATTTCCGCTCGTACCAAGAGCCCAGCCACGCTTATGGAACTCGCGTCCGAGCTTCGCAAGTTCCTTCGCTAAGTTTGCGTGACTAAGGCGCGGCGCGCCCTTCCGGCCCGATCGCGAGTTTGACGGTCTTCCCATTCTCCGGTTCGGAAGAAGTATGCCACGTATTGATTTCGCCGTGCCGCGCTCTACTTTGTCGGCTTCAAGCCTTTCAGCAGGTGCCTTACGCCTTCGTTGACTTCGTCTTGCGTGAACGATTTTCGGGTGACCACGTTTTCCCGCACGGCGCGATAAGCCAGCCGGTTTCGGTCACGGGCGACAAGGTCAAATACGATCGTGCCTTCGTGATACCGCACGGTGTGAACCACCACGCCCGGAGGCCCATAAAAACCATTCCAGCAGCCGTAGTAGCCGCAAACGAGGCCGGCGGGGTACACGGGCGTCGCGACGCGTTCCCGCCGCCGCTGCACACCGAATTGATAGTCCACCAGGAAATCGGCGTTCGCCGGATCGCTGACCTGGGTCAGTCCCTTGGAATTCAGATTTTGCTCGAGCGCTCGCGTGATGCGATTTCGCACGATGTCATTTTCCCAGTCGGAGTTTCGACGGTATTCACGATTGGGCGTGACGGCATCACGGGATACCACGCGCCGATCCGAGGAAAGTTGCGGCGATGCCGGCCGCCATGCCCAGGTCATACCCTGGTGTATAGGGACACTCGGGTCGCGGTCAATGACGACATGATCGTCGCAGCCTGACAGCCCCATTGCGGCCACGACTGCAATCAGGATCAGGACCAACAAGCGAAAGTGGCGTTTCAAGCCCATGATAGTTCTCCCGCCTTTTTAAACACGAATTCGCCGAAAAAGTTGGTGGCCTATGGGTTGTTAAGGGTTAGCTGTTCAATGAGACGAATCAGTACCCTCGAAAACCGCTGCTGGCTTTCCTTACCCTGGGTTATGATACAGTTTTAGGAATCACCCACCTCAGCAATCACGGGAGCAAGATGGCGACGGAATCGAAGGGCAAGGTATTACTAAGGGTCAGGCCAAGAGGCTTCTGCGCGGGAGTTGTCCGGGCCGTGGACATTGTCGAACTGGCGCTAGAGGCTTATGGTGCGCCGGTCTACGTTCATCACGAAATCGTTCATAATACGTATGTTGTCGAACAGCTGCGCCGGCGCGGCGCCATCTTCGTCGAATCCATCGACGAAGTCCCTCATGGTGCGGTACTAGTCTTCAGCGCCCACGGAGTTCCACCCGCCGTCCGTGACGAAGCGAAGTCACGCTCCCTCAAAGTCATCGACGCCACGTGCCCGCTGGTGACGAAAGTTCACTTCGAAGCGCTCAAATTTGCGCGCGAGGATCGCACCATCATCTTGATCGGACACAAAGACCACCAGGAAATCATTGGCACTTCCGGCGAAGCGCCCGACCGCACCATCGTGGTCGATTCGGTCGAGGCCGTGGACAAGCTCGAAGTGAACAACCCAGAAAAACTCGCCTTTCTGACACAGACTACGCTTAGCCTTTACGATACGCAGGAAATCGTCGCCCGCCTCCGCCAGAAGTTCCCGAAAATTGTCGGCCCGAAAAGCGATGACATTTGCTACGACACCCAGAATCGCCAGGAAGCAGTCGAACAAGTTGCGCAGGATGTCGATCTTATTTTGGTTGTCGGCTCGCAGAACAGTTCCAATTCCAACCGCCTTGTCGAAGTTGCTCAGCGCCGCGGCGTCAAAGCCGAACTCATCGATTCTGCCTCCGATATCGACCCGGCCTGGCTCGAAGGCGTCAAGAGCGTTGGATTGACTGCCGGAGCCTCTGCTCCGGAAGTTTTGGTCGAGCAGGTCAGCCAGCGACTGGCCGAGCACGGCTATACGGATCAGCGCGATCTGGATCTGATTCGCGAAGATGTCCGTTTCACGCTCCCTCCGGAGCTTGCGACCATCGCCGCAGTACCACGGCGTTAGTTGCGCTTCGGCAGGACGCAAGGCATCGGTCTTTCTTGCCAGTAGAAGGGGCGGTTCGTCGCGCAAGCGTCGGCCGGATTTTCAGAAACTTCAGGAGACGACCTTTGGCGGTCAAAATTGTCCGTCAGCCGAAGAAGATTGCCTTGATTGGCGCCTGTTCAAGCGCGGCTGCCTTTCTGCCCGGCACCGAAAAGGCTCCCGCTGCGTTGCGAGCCGCGGGCCTTGTCGAAAAACTCAAGAATATCGGCTACGAAGTCGCGGATTTGGGCGACTGTGCGCCCCGATTGTTTGCCGATGACGAAGAACATCGGCGCGCTCGTAATCTTCCCGCCATCGTTGCCGGCTTGAACGATCTGAAGGTACACGCCGAGGTTGCAATCAAGAGCGGCGCGCTGGTGCTGGTGCTCGGCGGCGATTGCGCGCAAGTGATTGGTTTGCTCACTGGCGCTCGCCGCTATTACAAACACCTGAATCTTTTCTGGATGGATCGCGACGCCGATCTCAACACACCCGCATCCACACCTTCTGGACGCATTGATGGAATGGTTGTCGCCAGCATTATCGGTCGCGGCGCGCCGGAGCTTGTGCGCTTTTGGGGCGAAACACCTTTGGTACGAGAGCCGGACGTTCTTCTTTTTGGTCTCGAACGCGTCGATCCTCCCGAACAGGATTTCCTTTCGAAATCACCGCTGCGCTACGTTTACGCTGCGGACGTTCAGAAAAAAGGCGCAGCCGCCGCCACACGCGACGCGCTTGCTCATCTTCACGCCGAATTGCGGGAATTTATTCTTCACGTGGATACGGACATCATCGCTCAGGAAGAGTTTCCGGCAGTCAACGTTCCTGGCAGCGGCGGCCTGACCTTTGACGATGTGCGCCAATCGCTCCGCGAAGTCCTTAGTCAGAAGACGTTACTGGGTCTCGACGTGGCGCAATACAATCCCGACCGGGATCCTGACGGTTCAGGCGCTCAAAAACTTGTTGAACTTCTTGTTGACGCTCTGGCCGCGCGCTTCGAAGCGCTCTCGACCCCACAGGACTCTGCCGTCCCCGAAGCAAGCCAAACAGTCAACGAAGAATCGGGCGCCTGATAAACAGCCGATTTCCGGCTGCCCATCGCTTCAGGCTGCGCTTGGGTTGTTTTTCAACGCTTTCTTCCGCACGTACCGCATCAAGCCAAGCCACGAAAGCCGCAACCCTCCGTTGAAAATGTAATGGTCCGCGGCGTCAGTTGGCAGCGTGACTTTGATCTCTGATGCAATCGCATCGACGAATGCCTTCTCCGCCTCCGCGGTATCCATGCCGCTCTCCACAAGCTTGCGCGTGAGCTCTGTCCAATCCTGAAGTCGCGTCCTGTATTGCCGAATGTGCTCGCTGGGATTTTCAATGAATCCGAAATGTGTGAGGAATAGCCGCTCCGGTCCCCACGCTGCAATCTTATCGAGGGACTGATTCCAGATTTCCAGGTCAATGTCAGGCGGTGGCGTGGCCGGTAGGAGAAATGTATTTCCCTCCACGCGGATTCCAGCGGTATCCCCGACAAAAGCTGTCCTTGATTGGGGCTCCCAATACGTCACATGGTGCGAGGCATGACCCGGCGTGTAGCCCACTTCCAATTCTGCTTCGCCGATGCGAACGCGTTCACCGCCCTTCAAGGATTGCAAGGCTGTTTCCGGCACCGGTGCGCACTCGCCGTACAGCGGCTTCATATCCCCTCCGTAAAGCCGGCCAGCGCTGGCCAGCAGCCGCGAAGGATCGATCATATGCACCGTACCGAATTCATGGACATACACGTTCAGGTTTGGATTTTCGCGCAAAAGCGCGCCCGTCGCGCCGGCATGATCCAGATGAATGTGCGTCAGCAGGAGGGAATCGACGCTCTGGAACGTCCGGCCTCGCTCTTTCAGCCCCGCACGAAGCGACCCGAGTGTGGACTCGGGGCCAGGATCAATGATTGCGCTTTCGTCGGCGGATTCAATCAAAAGCGCCGCGATAGACTGCGGCCTGCCCGTCCAATTCAGGTCGATCGTAGTAAAAGTTGTCATCGTGTCAGTAGTTTATCAATTTTCTCGCGAGCATCTTCCGGGCTCGGGAAATCCTGTAGATGCAAGGATTTGCTTGCGGAATCTTGGGAGCTTGGCATAGGCTATGGGCACCGCGCTTTGTCTTTTTGATGATGTCCCGCCCTGAAAAATTCTAGGCCAGGGTAGGGGGTTGTGCGGGCCCTGCTTTGCGCAGCGAGACAAGGTTTGAGCGGCGCCGCTCCACTCCGTGCGTAGCCTGTCCGTTGGGGCGGATGCGGGAGTGAGCGGAAAGTTTTCACGACGAATTTAGGGAGGATGTTTATGCGTAAGTGGTGTGCAGCAGCAGCTCTGGGAGTGTTCCTTGCGGTTCCGCTTGTCGCGCAGCAGAAGGATGACAGTGCGGTGAAGCCGGCAAAGGAGACTACAACGACCTCCGATGTCTCTGCGGCGCCGGAAAGTACTGTCCCGGCGGCGCGCGGGGTCTTTGCTCTGCCAGCAGTCCCTAAAGCAACTCCATTCCCAGGCCCGCAAGCGACAAAAACCACGAAGGATACGCGCGCACCCGGCCA
Source organism: Acidobacteriota bacterium (assembly GCA_003224135.1). GTDB lineage: Bacteria > Acidobacteriota > Terriglobia > Acidiferrales > UBA7541 > Acidiferrum. Next base: position 5,569 of record QHYO01000114.1, read on the forward strand.
GCTCGTTCCCAGGTTCGAAATCAACGCAGGCTACAGCTACATCAACTTTAATCCTGGCAGTGGGTTCAGCAACTTCAATAGCCACGGCGCGACCGGCGGTTTCACGTATAACGCAAACCGCTTTCTCGGGTTGACCGCAGAGTTGGGCGGCTATCACTTCGATCGCGACGTCAATGGCAACAAGATCTCCGGCGGAATCACCAGCTATCTTTTCGGTCCTCGTCTGAATTTGCGCAAGTTTGATCACTTTGTGCCGTTCGCGGAGTTTCTCGTCGGGGGCGCGCATGGCGGGCTCGCCTTAACCGGCAACAATGGTCAGAACACATTTGCGCTAGCTGCTGGTGGCGGCGTCGATGTGGTATTGAACAAATACCTCGCATGGCGCTTCGCACAGATCGACTACCTCATGACGAACTTCAATGGTCCGAGCCTGAATCCCACCGGGCGCCAAAACAATCTTCGCCTCGGCACCGGCCTTGTCGTTCGCTTCGGCATCCCTAATCCTCCTC
>QHYO01000712.1 GCA_003224135.1 Acidobacteriota bacterium
TGTGGTGTTCTTGCGCGAGCGAAACGCACGGCTGAGCTTTCAGGGCAAAACGTATGCGATGAAGCAGGTGGAAGCCGCGTCTGGGACAAAGTATTCGGAGGGCTCAATCGTTTGGTGGAGCAAAGGTGAAGAAGGATTTCTCGAGGATGACACGAAGGCCGGCGAGCCCGTAAGGCTGGCCGAAAACTGCAAGCTCGAACGTGCTCGTTCCGCCACGGCGGATTCTGGGGTGGTCGCCGGGACGGTGGCTTATCGTGAGCGCATGGCGATGCCGGAAAATGCGCTGCTGACGATTGAATTGCAGGATGTGTCTCTGGCCGACGCACCGGCAAAGGTGATTGCGGAACAGAAATTCATGTTTGCAGGACATCAAGTGCCGCTGCCGTTCGAGGTTCATTATGATCCCGCGAAGATCGACCCGAAGCGTAGCTACGCACTGAGCGCACGGATTACTGTAAACGCGCAGCTGATTTTTCTGAATACAACAGCGTACCCTGTGATTACCCAGGGAAATCCCGCAAAAGTGGACATGGTGCTGCAGATGGTGGAAGGCCAGACAAAATCACCCCAGATAGGGGGCTCGAAGCAGTAGCCCTTTGGTACAGGTGCCGTTTTGGCTGCCATGCGGGCTGGGGAGCACCCTTGCGCAGTGCAAGCTCCTATACTCCGAGAATGGCGTCCCCTCTTCAAGCTGAGCCTAAGCAGGTGAACATCCTGGTCCTCGACCAAGAAGGTGCGAGCGCGACCGCGCTCCGCCAGGTGCTGGACTCCGAAGGCTGGCGAGTGCGGGTAATTGCTGACAGCAAACTGTTGCTTGCCGAATTGAAAACAGGTGAATGGTCGCTGGTAATCGCAAACATTGCGTTGCTTGGGCTCGATTCGCCGGGTTACCTGACGCTGCGCGAGCTTGCGGGTGTGCCAGCCGAAGAAGGCGGCCGAGTACGCACGCTTTTTCTGGTACCGGAAATGGCGGGGAGTCAATTCGTGGGCGTACTGGAGAAGGCGCGGCTGCCGTACGTGGTGCGGCCGTATCATCTTCACGATTTCCTCGAAAAAGTGAGCGACCTGCTCGTGGAAGTGAACGCGATTGAAGCGCCGTTGCGCCAGGTACGGTATGAATTTGGCGGACTGCGGAAGAAAAAGCGGGAGGCCAGCCGGACAACTTCGATGTTTGCTTCACGCGACGAGTACTCGTACACGGAGGAAGAGTTGGCCGAATACGAGAAGCGAGAATCAGAGAACTCGCGTTCGAAGCGGAATAAACCGCTGACCAATCTGGGCGATCCCAACCGGTAAGACCGCAGTTCCTTTTCACATACATTAAGGATGCAAGAAATTCGTCGTGGTGCGTTCTAAACGTGCAGAGTGGCCCGCGCGGACTGTACCGACGTGTTGAATGGCACCTGCACGGAGGTGGTTTATGGAACGCAATGTATTTGGCAGGTTGATTGGCGGAGTGCTTGGACTTTCTTCGCTGGGAGCTTTGGGCGCATTGGGGGTTGTGTTTGGCGGAGGACCAACACCGCCGCTTCCCGGAAAATCGGAAGGCGAATGGCGGCTACTGGAGCCGGTTAGGTACGAAAATCTGAGCATTTTTCCGGTGGTGAGCGCGAGGGCTTACGACACGAGCTGGTTTTTGACGCTGGATGAAGGGCTGGCGAGCGGCGAAGTGCAGGTTCGCGAGCAGGGGTCGGAAGGGATGGCGCGCAGCCGAGATGGTGTGGTACGGCCTGCTGATTCAAATGGGGCGTCGGTAAATCAACTGGTGTTGATCAATCGCAGCAAGCGGCCGCTGCTGCTGCTGGCGGGCGAGTTGGTCAGTGGAGGAAAACAGGATCGAATCATCGGGAAGGACCGCCTGGTGCCGGTAGGATCGAAGCCGCTGCCGCTGGATGTTTTTTGTGTTGAGCATGGGCGGTGGTCGTCTGGCGCTAGCTTTAAGGATGCGAAGACGATTGTGCACCCGAGCGTGCGGGAACAGGCAACGTTGCAGAGGGATCAGGGACGTGTGTGGAATGCGGTGCGAAGCGGAACGACGGCGGAGGCGAGCCCATCTGCGGACGAGGCGAGGTTGGCGGCACCCAAAATCGCTCGCACGATTCAAGACGAGGCGCCGACGGAGTCTTATCAGAAAATTTA
>QHYO01000115.1:0-4436 GCA_003224135.1 Acidobacteriota bacterium
GTCGTTCGCGGCCACCGCATCGCCCAGCAATTCGCGCTGCTTGCGATAGAATTCTTCGCCCTGCGCCGTTCCGTAGCCGCGTGCGTCCTGCGCATCTTTTGCTTCGATGGGCAACTCTACAAATCGTCCGCCCAGGCTCTGCACCTGCTCCTTCGCCGCTGGCCGCATGTCGTACGCTGAAGCAACAGCGCCGAGTCGCCTTGCTGTCGCAATCGCCTGAAGCCCCGCAACGCCTGCGCCAATAATCAATACGCGTCCCGGCGTGATCGTCCCTGCGGCGGTCGTCAGCATCGGAAAAATTCTCGGCAAGGTATCCGCCGCCATCACCACCGCTTTGTAGCCGCAAATCGTTCCCATCGACGAAAGCGCATCCATGCTTTGCGCTCGCGTCGTGCGCGGCATCAATTCCACGGCGAATGAAGTCACTGCAGTCGAGGCGACTTCTGTCAAGGTCTCGAGGGCACCGAGCGGCCGCAGAAATCCCACAAGAATCTGCCCGGGCCGAAGCAGCGACAAATCCGCTTTGCCCGTCCTGTCATTTGAGCCGTGGCAGAGAACTTGCACCACGATTTCGGCCGCAGCAAAAACTTCAGCGCGGGTCCCCACAATCTTCGCGCCCTTCTCCGAATATTCGGCGTCCGGGTAGCCCGCTGCGGCACCCGCGCCTGCCTCGATCGTCACCTCGATCCCAGCCTTCGCCAGATTTGCCAGCACCGCTGGCACTAGCGCAACACGTCGTTCTCCAGGGTAACTTTCGCGGGGTACGCCGACGATCATGTGCAAACCTCAATGAAAAGAAGAAATCGCCAGTAATAAATCGATTTAGGTGTGTTTTGAAACGCGCCTGCCACGCGGATAAGAGTATCAACTCCTGCGCGCTGGGGAAAGGTTTGTGCTTTAAGCCATGCGTCCGAATCCGGTCTGAACACGATCATACCGTGTACACCGCCCCCGCATTCTATCCACTATTTCAGGAATGTCCACCAAAACCTGCCGGCGTCCCCGTTCCGCTCATTCCATCTTTTCATAAATCTGTTTTGCTTCATTCAGCCGCCGCAGCACGAGTTCCTTCTCCTGCGTGGAATTCCAATCCGGGTAGGCTGTTGTAATGTCGATCGTGCGGCCGATCCACGCCGCAAAATATTTGGCGTCGTCCGGGGAACGAGGTTTCGCTCCCGCGACGTTTACATAAATCGGACTCGTCGTCGCATACGCGTAATTGTCCATGACAGGATATTCTGCCTTCACGCTCCACGCGCGCAAAACGCACCAACCGCTCTGTCGCACTGGAATCGTGCCGCGGACATCCGCCGCCTCGCGGGATTCGTCGAGCTTCAGTTCCTCGATGACCTTCCCGTTGCAAACTACTTCGAAGTGATCCAGGGGAACGATTGAGCGCAGCCGCGCGGTGAAGGGAACCGCCGCCTGGGGAACTTCAAGCTTCAATTCATCGCCAACATTTTTTCCGCCCAATGTGAACCGTACTAGGGGCCCATTCGTCGCGAACGATTTTCCTTTTGCTAGCGCATCCGTCCAAGTACCGAAATTCAGAGTTCCCTCGGGAACGTGAACATAAACGCGATCAAAGCCGACATTTCCGCGAATCGAAGCCGCGTAATCTGTTGTGGCGTCTGTTCCTCCGCCGGCAGGAACGCGAAATCCCAAATTCAACAGCCGATACCACACTGCGGCGGTCGATTTGTGATCGCTGAATCCCACGATCTCCATGTAATCCAATTTTTCCAGTGCCACATCCACCGGAAGCTCATCCGTAATTCGTTGCGCAGGATTGGCGAAAGGATCCGGTTCTTCATCAAACGGATGCACCGCTCCCACCAGAGCGCCCTGCGCATGCGCCATGTCGTACACGTCCGCATTCATCGGGGACAGACTCGCGGCCGCAGTATTCGGATATCCTACGTAACCGGGAAGTAAGATGCTCTGTCTCAGCTTGAGTATCCCGCGATGGCCCCAATAGCTGGTATGAAACTCCTGTCCATGCACGATCAGCAGATTCTTTTCCGAATATTCCCCGTGGCCGAATATGCGATATCAGGAAATCGTTGCTCCTTATTGACAACAAGGTTGTTTACAACTTCCACGTGTTCGGCCGCCGCGGGAATGGTCAGGGACTTCGAATCCATCCAGTATGTACCCCCGTAGTTCATGTGTACGTGGAGGTCCCCGCTTGCCCATCGCTCTGTTTTTGGCCACGGCGCACCGGTACGCTTTAAGCGCACGGTAACGACTTGGGATTTTCGAGCTTCCACGTGGATTATTTTTCGTTCGGCAAAGTACTCCAGCCCGTGAGAGACCTCGAGCGTGACATCTCCCTGTGGCGCAATGAAATCACTGCCGTTATGGACATAAACGTAATGCCGTTCAAACGGCTGCTCGTTTCGATCAAATCCGTCATCGGCATGCACGGAACTTTCCTGATAGCAAAACCTTCCCGCGCCATCGACGAGCGAAACTCTTGCACTTGTTGATTTGCCGCTCTCATCTTCAACAACAACGCGGATTCTTCCGATAGGTGCCTTGAAGCGGAAATATTTTGCTTCAGATTGTGTTAGCTGCGAAACTGCACCGCCGGGAATCTCAATGGTTTCAATCGCGGTTGAACCGGTAAAATTCGAAATGAAGGCGATTTTGGTTCCCTCCGGCGACCATCTTGGATTCGTGTCATCATGCGTGCCATACGAGATTGGGAATGCGTCGCCTCCATTCGCGGGCATGAGCCACAAGTTATACCACTGTACGAGCTGTACACCATCCGCGAATCATCCGACGAAAAATCCGGCCGAGCCTTCCAGTTTGTTTCTTCGTAATGAATTTCGCGTCCCGCCGCACCCGGCTCCGCCTTCATCCGCCAGAATCCTCCGGTCCCGTGAATATGTCCTCGGTTCGAGACGAAAAGAATCTCCAGCCCGTCGCGTGTCCACACAGGATTAATTTCCATATCGTACTGGCTGTAGTAGTAGCGCGGCAGGTCACTTTTGGCTTCGCCCGTCAGCCGGACGATGTTTTCGAGTTTTCCATCACTCACATCCGCGCGAAAAATATGAAACCGCTTGTTGAATTGCGTCGAAACGAAAACGATTCGCTTGCCATCCGGCGACCACCGCGGTTCAACATTCACCGCGCCGGTGCTCGTCAGTTGCGCAGCCTTCCCGCTCGCAACATCCAGCATCCACAACTCCATCGCGTCTTTCTGATAAGAAACATAGACGATGCTCTTCCCGTCCGGAGACCAATCTGGCTGATAGTCGTAGCCAGGACCATCCGTCAGTTGCGCCGCCTCCTTCGAATCGAGTTTCTGCCGCCACAGCGAGCCAGCCATCGAATACCCAACCTCCTTGGAATCCGGCGCCCACGCAACGCTGCTCGGCCCGCTCGTTAATTGCGGCAAGTAAAGTTCGCGGTAGTAATAAGGATGAGGAAGATCTATCTGCGGCAGCACGGGTCTGCGCTGGGCTGCCAGCGACAAAGAAAAAAGCAAGCACGGCAAAAGAATAAAACCGAAGCGAACGAATAATACGGTGACGCGGCCGACTTTGTGATTTTTCAACGAACCCAATCCGCTCGTCTCAGGATGACGGGATCCTCTCCGACCAGTGTTTGTCGTCAAGTGGCAGGTCTGCACGCGCCAAGTATCGTGGGTTCGGAAAGACGACGCAAGTCCTTGCGCTGCCGCTGCGCCAAACGCGCGCGCAGTTTCTTAGGCCAGCTGGTCAAGCATCTCGCGAACTTTTCTGCCAAGAACGGTGGGGCTAAATGGTTTTTGTGTCGGTATAGCCGGACATAAACAGTACGCTGATGCCCGGCCGCATGGCCGCGATCTCATCGACCATTTGGCTCCCATTCATGCCGGGCATGATGACGTCGGTCAGGACCAGATGAATCTTGCCGGAGTGCTGGCGGCAAAGCTGAATAGCGGCATCCGGGCGGTCTGCCACCAAGACGCAATAGCCTCGCGTCTTGAGAATCTCTAGGGCGAGCTCCCGGACCAACGGGTCATCTTCGACAAGCAGAATTGTCTCTTTTCCCAGAAGAGCTGTTGGTGCCGGAAAAGGGGATGCGATCTCCTGTTCGTGTTCAAACACGCGAGGGAGATACACCTTGAAGGTAGAGCCTTTTCCAATTTCGCTGTGGACCCAGACGTACCCACCGCTCTGCTTCACGATTCCGTAGACCATAGAAAGACCGAGGCCGGTGCCTTTTCCGAGCTCCTTGGTTGTGAAAAAAGGCTCAAAAATGTGGGCCTGCGTCTCCTCATCCATGCCCAAGCCGGTGTCGGAAACGGCAAGCATCACATAGCTGCCGGGCAATGTTGCGAGATGCGTTTGCGCGAACGATTCATCCAGTTCCACATTCGCGGTTTCCAGAGTCAACTTGCCGCCGTTGGGCATGGCATCGCGCGCATTGATCACCAAATT
>QHYO01000115.1:4476-7898 GCA_003224135.1 Acidobacteriota bacterium
AATGGTGGCCATTTCTACATCCTCGCTGATCAAGCGCCGCAGCATGCTATCGGTGTTCCATACGAGGGTATTGAGACTGAAAACCTTGGGCTGCATCACCTGCTGCCGGCTGAAGGCCAACAACTGGCGCGTCAGCGAAGCGGCTTGCTCCGCTGCTTTCCGGATATGTTCCAGCTGATGAAGAGAGGCGCTGGCTTGCTTGCCTTCCAAGAGCAGATCACAGTAACCCTTAATGACGGTCAGCAGGTTATTGAAGTCGTGTGCCACACCGCCAGCCAGCCGACCGATAGTTTCCATGCGCTGGGCCTGGCGAAGCTGGCTTTCGAGTGATTTACGTTCGGTGATATCAACTGCGATACCGATAATGTAGCGAGGAGCGCCTTTTTTGTCTCGGATCAAATACAGGTGGAGATCGGCGAACACGCGACGGCCGTCGCGTAGGATATAACGCTTTTCGCGACGATCATATTCGATCTCTCCGCGAATCATTTCCTGAAACTTCGCGGCGTCAGCGGCCCGGTCCTCCGGATGGGTAAGCTCGTCAAATACGTCAACCTTACGAAGATCCTCCTCGCTGAGCCCCAACGCCTGGCGGCAAGCAAAATTGGACGCGACTACGGTCCCATCCGTTCCGAGGACGGCCATCCCGACCGGTGAGCCGTCGAAAATTGTGCGGAAGCGCTCTTCGCTCTCAGCCAGGGCTTCGATCGCGTGGTAGCGATCCGTAATGTCCAGGGAACTGCCGACCAGGCCGACCACGCGTCCTTGCGCGTCGCGAAAGGGACCCTTGGTGGAAAGATAAGTCCGAGTCATTCCTTCGACTGTTGTTTCTTCCTCGTAAGTTTCGACGACGCCTGACTCGACCGTTTGGCGATCGCGGGCGATGATTCTTTGCGCCGACTCACGCGAGAAAAGGGCCTCGTCGTCCTTTCCAAGGATTTCCGGAACGCTTTTGCCGACAAAGGCCGCGCCGGCGGAATTCATGAGCAGATACCGCCCCTGCAGATCCTTCACGTAGGTGGCCGCAGTGGTGCCTTCAATAATGGCGTTCAGCAATTGATGATGATCAAGAAGCGCCTCCGCGCTGCGGCGAAGCTCGCCATGCGTCAGCAGCAGACGGGCATAAGAAGTTGCCAGCGAGAGCAGCACTGCGAGAGCCGCAATCTTCAGCTGAGTGGGAGCGATGTTGGCTGCCATCACCACGACGAGCACGGGAAAAATGAGCGGCAGCACGTGTGTCAGCAAGAGCCTTCGCCGCACCAGCGTTTTTTGCGAGACCTGCGGCTTTGGCGTGGGCAGTTCGGTCCAGTTGGCAGCGGTAACCAGAGGGATCAGCCACGGAACGCTCCAAACAAGATCGAACCAGGCGCCGTTGGCCTGTTCCGGCAAACCAACTGCAAAATACAAGTCCGTCAGCAACGCTACCGCGCGGAACGCACCGATTCCCAGGAAGAGTTTCTTCACGGGGGCGTCCCGAAGGGAGAATGCGCGTGCAAAAAAGGCCGCGGCCACTAAGCCGTCAGTCGCCACCGAGAGCCGATAGCCGGACCCGGACGTGCCTTGGGTGGACAGCGTGGAAAAGTAGAAATAGATGAGCACGAAGACGATGGCCACTTGCCCGAAATCCAAAAGCCTGCGCCAATCTGTGCCTTCCTGTTCCTCTTCGATATCGAGGAAAAGGCACATGACGAGCGGGGCCGGCCAAGCCACGTAAAAAATGTCAACGTGCCAAAGATTCTTGGTCGGCAAGTTCAAATAGCTTCCGTAGTAGGTTCCAAGCGCCTGGCCGACACACCAAAGTAAAACAGCGGTGGCTGCCAGCTTCCAGAAGAGCCGGCCGAAAACCAGGGAACGCCGCATGGCCTGCAAGCACGCGCAGAAAACAAGGATACCGATTAGAAGTTGCACGGTATCGGAGAGGATCGGGCCGGGCCATGCATCACCGCGCCACTCCAGAACCGCAGCGTGGACGGCGAGAAGCGCGACCGCAATGTACAAAAGGTAGCGACGCGATGTCATGGAAGCCCCGAGAGCGACAGTTCTCTTATTTTATGGCAGGAAATCCAGAGGAAGAGTTTTTCGCGTTCCTGATCTTTCAATCAGTTACGCTGCTTGGCACCGTAACCAAATATCGCACCAGTAACGCCTGGGGTGAAGACGCGTGGTTCGGCCGAGATCGAGAGTTTGCAGGATCGCTCAGGCCAGACCGAGCTTGGTCAGAGGCAATTCCCGCACGCGCTTTCCGGTTGCCGCAAAAACTGCGTTGCACAGCGCCGGCGTAAATGGCGGAACACCCGGCTCGCCGATTCCAGCCGGCGGCGCGTCGCTTGCCACCAGATGCACGTGTGTTTCGCGCGGAGCGGAACTCATCCGTGTCAAGGGATAGCCGTCAAAGTTGGATTGCTGGATCATTCCATTCTTCGCGGTGATTTCGCCGTAGCATGCAATGCTGGTGGAAAACGTCGCTGCCCCCTCGAATTGTTGCAACGCCATCTCCGGATTGATGATCGTGCCCGCGTCCACCGCCGTATCCACGCGCCCGATTTTTACCTTCCCGCCTTTATCCATGTCCACTTGTACCACGGTCGCAACATACGTCAGAAAACTGCGATGAATCGCCAGCCCCATGCCAAAGCCATTCCCATTTTTCTTCTTGCCCCAGCCGGATTTTTCCGTCGCGATTTCGAGCACTCGCCGGAACCGCGCCGTATCGATCGGATATTGCTCGTAGTCGCCGTCGTAGTTTGTGTAATCCTTCGGCAACTCCGCCCTGGGAATGATCCGGTCGGGACCAAGCAACGCCAGCACATAGTCCCGCGGATCTTTTCCCGCGGCATGCGCAAGCTCATCGGCAAATGAATGCTCTGCGTACGCGTGAAACACGTTGCATACGCTGCGCAGCCAGCCGATCCGCACGTGCGCTTTTGCCTCGCCGTTTTCCGCGCGATGATTCGGAATTGCGTACGGCAAATCGCTCCAGCCGAGTCCGATCTCTCCTGCGTCCGCGGTCATGGCGTTTGCGTCAAACGTGGACGCGATCGGCGGAAACGTACTCCGCTGCAGCCACGCGGTCGGTTTTCCATCGGGTCCTAACATCGCCTTCAGGTACATCGCCGCAACGCTGTGAAAGGTATCGAACTGAATGTCGTCTTCCCGGCTCCACACCACCTTCACCGGCTTGCCCGATTTCTTGGAAAGGACCGCAGCCTCCACCGCGTAGTCGGGAAAGGATTTCCTCCCGAACCCTCCACCCAGAAGCGTCACGTTCACCGTCACGTCTTCCTTCTTTGCTCCCACGGCTGCTGCCACTGCGTCCCGCGTGCCCTGTGGATTTTGCGTCGCGGCCCACAGATCAACCTTTCCATCCTGGTAATGCGCCAGCGCCGCCGGTGGCTCCATCGCGGCGTGCGCCAGCATCGGCG
>QHYO01000714.1 GCA_003224135.1 Acidobacteriota bacterium
GGCATTCCGGTGATCACCGTGGATTCTGATGCGCCGAATTCAAGGCGTGTGATGTTTGTTGGGACGGACAATTTCCGCGCCGGAGGCGAGAGCGCCAAGAGGATGGCCGACATCCTCAAGGGGCAAGGACAGGTAGTGGTCATTACGATTCCGGGTCAGCTGAACGTCGACGAACGGTTGCGGGGAGTGAACGAAACTCTTAAGAAATATCCGGGAATCAAGATCGTCCAAGCGATTGATGACAAGGGCGACCCGAGGGTGGCGAACGACAACATTGCCGCCCTACTGAAAGCTAAGGCGAAAATTGACGGCATCATCTCTCTCGAAGCGTCTGGAGGTTCGGGAGCCGCAGAAGCGTTGCATCGCCTGGACGTAAAAATCCCGATCGTCGGCTTCGACAAGGACCCTGAGACTCTCGATTGGATCGATCGAGACGGGATCACGGCCACCGTGACGCAAAAACCGTATGTCATGGCGTACTACGCACTGAAGTTCGCGGACGATCTGCATCATAATGCCGTGCACGACTTCAAGGATTGGCGGACGGCCCCGGCTCCTCCCATGCCCACGTTTGTGGACACAGGGACGGCCGTCGTCGACAAGAGCAATGCGAAGGTCTTCCGCGAGGCGCTTGCGGCGCATCCGAAGCCGCTGTAAGGGCCATTCGCACACTGGCTATCCTGGGATGGGAACGGCTCTTTTTAAAGGAAGAGAGGGAGGAGCTTCACGGTAGAGCTCCTCCCTCGTCGTTCGGGGTTCGTCGGAGGAAACTACTTGTGCAAGGGCTCGAAGGAAAGGTGGCTTCAAGCCGCTCGCGTGGTAGTGAATATGCACGGATCAATTGTGCGACGCCATACCGGGAAAACTTTAGGGCACCGAGAAATTGCATGTAACGGGGAAGCTTGTAGGTCCGCGTGCTTGCCTGCGTTGCGGGGCACGCAATCCGATGCAATCCAACAAAGGTTGTTGACTTCGGCTCACTGTTCGGCGTATCAAGGGCACCTACGCGCCGGGGTATCTTGCCCACCCGGAACGCGCAAAGCTAAAGCTTCCGGAGGTTTCCTATGGCTGTTCAAGCAATCCCGCAAGGATTTCACAGTGTAACGCCTGGACTGACCTGCAGAAATGCGGCGCAGGCCATCGAGCTGTACAAGAAAGTATTTGGCGCGGTCGAACGGAGCCGCATGGCGAGCCCGGATGGAAAAATCATGCACGCCGAAATCCAGATCGGGGATTCCATGATTTTTCTAGCCGACGAATGTCCCGGTATGTCCGCAGCTCCATCGGAGGGCGCTCCGCCTTCTCAGGCAATTTACCTGTACGTACAGGACGTGGACTCCGTTTATAAACAAGCGATTGCAGCCGGATGCAAAGAGGCCATGCCTTTGGCCGATATGTTCTGGGGCGACCGGTTTGGCAAAGTGGTTGATCCGTTTGGGCACCACTGGAACTTGGCGACGCACATCGAAGACGTGGCACCGGCAGAGATGGAGCGCCGCTCCATGGAATGGATGGCAGCCATGGCCAGCAGGGCAAAATCCGCTGGCCAGAGCTGAGGTTGCCATAAGCTTCAACAAATCTGGGAGTTGCGGCCGTCATGAGTATTCCGGGGCGAGGCTTTTGTTCAGGCGTCGCCCTTGTTTTTTGCAGCCATGTTAAGCTCGCTGTTGGGGCAAAGCTTCTCGAGCCACGGGCATCAAAGTTTCCAAACGGGTTATGAGTCTCCTCAGGTGCATTCGAATCCTCGCAGTCAGCACACTTCTTGCTGCATCTGCCGTCTCTGCGCGTGCACAGGCGCAGCCCGAAGCTAACCCAAACGGCGGGAGCAAGAAGGCGGCTTCGCCCAGTGCGCCGGATCGCGGAAAAAGGCTGGTCTTGAAAGATGGCAGCTTTCAACTCGTACGTGAATACCAAAAAAATGGCGAGCGCGTTCGATACTTCAGTGCCGAACGCGGAGACTGGGAAGAGATTCCGGTGGCGATGGTGGATTGGGACGCAACAGCGAAAGCCGAAGCCACAGCCGCGAAAGAGCAAGACACATTGTTGAAAACAGTGCATCGCGAGCAGGAGGCGCAGAGAACGGAGACGCCGCTCGATGTTGACGTCAGTCTTCCTGTAGCGCCCGGCATATTTCTGCCGCCGGGCGAAGGGATGTTTGTGGTCGAAGGGAAATCGGTGACCCCGCTCGATCAGGTCGGAGCGGCGATCAAGACGGACAAAAAGCAATTGCTGAAGCGAGTGCTATCCCCGGTTCCGATCGTTCCGGACAAGCGCAATGTCGAGATCCCCGGAGCAAAAGCGACCCGGCGCATCAATTCCGAACGGCCGGAATTCTATCTCCGGGAAGCGCCACCTGACCCGGATCAGGTCTCTCCTGTTCGAAAGAGCAGCCGGCCGGGAGAAACCGGTCCGGAAATCGAACTGGTGCGGCTGGTGGTGAAAGGCGGGAAGCGGGAACTCGAATCGATCCGCCGCCTGTTTGGCCAGCAGGTTTCGGAGGATCGAAAATCGATCATGATGGCGAGGATCTGCCGGCTGGAGAATATGCTTTCGCTGAGATTCTGCCAGATGGAGTGAATTTGTACGTTTGGGATTTTGGAGTGGACCCGAAGGGGATAGCGGCCCCTCCAAAAAAGAAATGAATCCGTGGCGTCCCGGCCCTGCTGTGAATTACTTTTCCGAGCCCTGCTTCGATACCACAAATGCTTCGCGCATGATCGCAAGGACATCCAGTATTCGAAACGGCTTCTGCAGGAACGCCGCGCCATCGCTGACGGGCGCGTTGGGATCGATGTACTCGCCAGTCATATAAATCACAAGCGGCCTGTGCGCGCCAGCAGCAGAGAGAACGTGGGCGGCGGCTGTTCGGCCATCACCGAATGAACCTGCGGCCTTCAGTCGCAGATCGCAAAGCAGCGCATCATAGGGACGGCTTGCGACCAAAGCTGCGGCCTCTTCCGCGGTCGCCGCGCAAGACACCTTCAGCCCATGTGAGCCAAGGCCTTCTTCGAGCAGTGACCGGATGCTGTCCTCGTCGTCCAGCACCAAGACGCTGACTCCCTTTAAAACGGTCGGCATGGACCCAGCCGAACCGCCAGCTCCACTCTCCGTATCGCTTTTTCTAGGGCCGGATATGGCAGGTGATTGCTCCGGTCCTTCGACAGCCGCCGGCAGATAGACCCGGAATGCCGAGCCGCCGCCCGGCAAAGATTCTGCCTGAATTGTGCCGCCGTGCTCGCGCGCGATCGAGAGGCAGATGCTTAATCCCAGGCCCGTGCCACCCCCGGGCCGCTTCGTCGTGTAAAAGGGATCGAACAGCTTGGGTAAGGCCTCAGGCGAAATTCCGACGCCGTCGTCCTGCACAGTCGCTATGACGTTTCCGCTCGCGGACGTGAGGCGAATCTGGATCCGCCCGGATTCGCGTACCTCGCGGATGGCCTGCTCGGCGTTCGAAATGAGATTAAGAAAAACCTGGATCAGCTGGTTGGCATCGCCGACGATGGGTGGCAGATCGGTACGCGGCGTGAAGTCCACCTCCACCTGGTTCCTGCGGAGCGAGTGTTCATGAAGCTGCAGGGTCCGTTCGATAATCGTGCTGAGATCGATCGGCTTCTTTTGCGGCGAGGCGGGTCGCGAAAATTCCAGCAGATTTTGTACGATCCGCGCAGCGCGTCGCGCCTGCCGGTGCGTCAGGTCCAGCTGGCGCTTCATGGAATCGTCGAGCCCTTCGCGCTCGCGCACCAGTTCCGTGACGCCCAGAATCGCCGTCAAAGGATTATTCAGTTCGTGAGCCACGCCGGCGAGCATCTGTCCCATTGCTGCGAGCTTTTCGGCCTGAATTAGCTGTTCTTCGAGGCGCTTCAAATCTGTCACGTCTCGCCCGGAAAGAACCACGCCATCGATCTTTCCTTCTTCGTCGAAGAGCGGACTGAAGTTGAAAAGGATTTTACGCCACTCGCCCAACTTGTGCCGCACTCGCATCTCGAGGGACGCAAGAGTTTGTCCGCCGCTGATGATGTCGTTGTAGAGCGACATCAATTTTGGGAGATCCTCGGGGTGCGTGCGGGCTCCAAGCTTCATTTCGCTAATCTCGTCGCCAGCGTAACCCAGCACTTCGCGGCACCGCGGACTGACGAATGTGTAACGCGCTTCCGTGTCAAGAACGAGAATCAAATCCGGAAAGCTGTCGACGAGCCGGTGCGCAAATTCCTGCTGCTTGTGCAGCCGGCGTTCAATTTCGCGGCGCTCGGTAATATCCATCAGCGCGCCCTGGTAACGGATGATCTTCCCGCTGGGGTCGCGAACGGCGGCGGCGGTGTTCAAACACGTGATGAAAACGCCGTCCTTGCGCAAAAGTCTGATTTCGCGGCCCGCCAGCACCGGTTGGCGGTTGACTTCCTGCCGCACAACGGTTCGTAGCGCTTCATCCGGGAAGACATCGCTGACCTTGCAAGCCAGCAATTCCGCCTTGGAGTCGTATCCGAGAATTCTGACCAGCGCAGGATTGACATCGATAATCTGATCTTCAGGTGTAACGATGTAAATGCCTTCCTGCAGTGTTTCGAATAGTTCCGTGAAGCGCGCCTCATTGCGGCGTGACGCGGTGATGTCACGCGCAAGTATGGTCATGCCATGAACTTCTTCCTGGCGCATCATGGCATGAAGGACGCAATCAAAATAGTGGACGGTGTTGCGCATCTTGAGGCGAACCTGGACCACGCCGGTCCAGTGCCTCTTTTCGAGAAACCGCGGCATGGTGCGCTCAATCAGGTTTGGCCCGTCTCCGCCCGCATCTTGCAGAAATTCGGAAATTGAATGGCCGATGATGTTTTGGAATGTCGAGCCCACGAGGTCAGCGAAACTGCGATTGGCGGCCCGGATTTCACCTTCCAGAGTCACCGCGACGAGAACGTCGTCGAACGAATCGATTAAGTCCCGGTAACCCTGTTGGGAACGCTCGATGACGGAGAACAGCTTGTCGAGATGCTGATCGCTGGGAGCAGCAGTGTGGCGCTGCTCGATGCCGCGGACGAGCCCGCGAAGTTCGGCGATCTCCTTGTTACGCCGCCAAACAAAGACAATAAAGGCTGCAACAAGAAATATAAGAATCGGGCCGGCGGCAAGCAGGTATTCAAATCGGCGAGCAAAGGATCGGACGGTGTCCCAAGAGACCGCAACGTAGGCGATCGTAAGCAGACTAAGCAGAAAATACGTCAGCCGCCACAATTGGCGCTGGCGGCGTTCAAACTGGGCGAGCCGATCGTCGAGGCTTGTGCGGGGAGGATCAGAGGATCCCCCCAGGGGCTGAGAATTCTGCCGATTAAGCTCGGGCATAGCGGCGGCTGTGTCCTGTGCGGGGCCCTGCAAATCCCCACTCTCCCTTCTATTCTCATGCCTAGCGGCACGCCCAGCAAGACGCCGAACGCCAGCGCGTTCCCGACGAGTACCTGCCCGACCGACCATGTTCAATGGCTTCCTGCTGTCCTTCGCGCTGCGCAAAAACCATGCACGGGCCGCAGTCAGAGCGCCCGTCCACTAAGCCGCGAGCCA
>QHYO01000715.1 GCA_003224135.1 Acidobacteriota bacterium
AAAGACTATCTTGCCGCTGGTGGCCGTGCCCGATTTTGCTGCGCTGGACCTTCGTGTGCGGAATTGGTCGCCGTCGGCTTGGGGAGACTGGCGCCTAGGGGATGTGTGGCTCGATCAAAGTGAGCCTTTTGTTGCTCCTCGCGATGCACGCGCTAAATCGCTCGCTGGAGCGAGGCCATGAGCTTCAGGACGAAACTTTTCCTGTTGTTTCTTGTGACCGTTCTCGCGTCCGTTTCTGCGGTTACTTACAGCGTAACGCACTACACGCGCGCCGCTTACGAAGAAGCAGACATGCAGCGAACGCAGGCGCTCGTCGAACAATTTCAGAAAGAATTTGCTCAGCAACGAGAACTGGTTGCGCGACAGGTTGAGAACGTCACCAATTCCGAATTTACGCTCAAAATGGCGATCGATTTGGAACGGGCGAATGCGGATCAATCGCTTTACGCGCGCGATGCTGCCGGCGCCGCGCAGGAACACGGCTTGAACTTTATGGAATTTGTGATGTCGGATGGAACGTTGATTTCGTCCGCACAGTATCCGGCGCGCGTCGGCTACAAGGAAACCTGGGTCACGAACGTAAAAGACTGGAACGGCACGGAGTCATTCCTGCGCAAGGAAGAATTGCCAAATGAGTCTGCGGTCGCGCTCACCGCCGTTCGCACGCAGCCCAATGTGACGCGGCCCTTTTATGCGATTGGCGGCCGGCGGCTCGATAGAAACTTTCTTGCTTCGCTTGTGGCCCCGGCCGGGATGCGCACGCTGCTTTATTTGAATCTGGATGCCACGTTTGTTCCCGGCGACATCACCGCAGCGAACGGCGACATCGATCAACCCGAACGGTTCGCACCGATCATTGCCCAAATTCAAAAGCAGCCCGCGCCGCTGGTGCAGACAATTCAATGGACAAGTGATGCTGCGTCGGCTGAATCCTTTCACGTGCTGCCCTTGACCGGCCGCAGCGGAGAATTGCTCGGCGCTTTGCTGGTTGGCAGTTCGCGCAGTGATCTTGTTCTATTGACCCGCCACATTATGAAGCTTTCTGCCGTCGTCGCAGCTGCTGCAATTCTTATCGGTTTGTTGCTGACCTGGTGGGTGTCCGCGCGCATTACTCGTCCGATCGAAGAACTTGCGGAAGGTGCCCGCGAAGTCGCCGCCGGCCACTGGGATACGCGCATCAACTTGAGCGGACGTGACGAGACCGGACAACTTGCGTCAGCATTCAACAATATGACGCAAACGCTCGCGACGCAGCGCGAACGGCTTGTGCAGACTGAACGCGTCGCCGCGTGGCGCGAATTGGCACGCCGCCTCGCGCACGAGTTGCGCAATCCATTGTTTCCGTTGCAAATCACCGTCGAAAACATGCAGCGCGCGCGGCAGCTTGGTCCGGATCAATTTCTAGAAGTTTTCAACGAATCCACGGCAACGCTGAAGGCCGAGCTTGCGAATCTAAACTCGATCGTCAACCGTTTCAGCGATTTTTCCAAGATGCCGCCGCCAGAATTTTCGCGCATGGACGTCAACGAAGCGATTCGAAGCGCAGTGCGTTTGTTCGAACCGCAATTTCACGAAGTCGGCAAGCCCAATATTGCGACGGAGTACTTCCTGAAGGAAAATCTCCCGGATATCGACGGCGACCCAGATTTACTGCACAAGGCATTTCAGAATTTAGTCCTGAATGCGCTGGATGCGATGCCTGCTGGCGGTACGCTCACGTTTCGCACTGTGGAAATCCAGTCCGGCATTCGCATCGAGGTGGCGGACACCGGCAAAGGGCTCACTCCAGAAGAATGCTCGCGGCTTTTCACGCCGTATTACACGACCAAGCAGCAGGGAACCGGTTTGGGCCTGGCCATCGTGCAGTCTGTTGTCAGCGATCATCGTGGCACAATCTCTGTCGCCAGCGAAGAGGGGCACAGCACAACTTTTCGTATCGAGTTGCCACGCCGTCAGCCCGGCGTGACCGCCAAAAAGCTGTCGTCGAACGCTGCGACCGACCAATCCGCGCCGGCCACACCAGAAACCGCGGCGGCGAGCGACTGAGCTTGCGCGTCGACGACGACGCCAACACACTGGCCTCACTTTCGCGGGCGTTTCGTCTTGCCGGACACGAGGCTACGGTGTGTGACAACGCTAGTCGTGCTGTCGAGCTCCTGCGGACGGAAAAATTCGATCTCATCTTTTCAGACGTGGTGATGCCTGGAAAAAGCGGTCTTGAGTTTCTGGAAGAAATCAAAAGTGCGGGAGTGAAAGCCCCGGTCATCCTGATTTCCGGCCAGGCAAATATCGAAATGGCGGTGCGCGCGACGAAACTTGGGGCACTCGACTTTCTGGAAAAGCCGCTGTCGACGGACAAGCTTCTGGTTACCGTGGAAAATGCGCTGCGGCTGTCACGTCTTGAGGACGAAAACAGGGAGCTCAAACGCCGTCTCGGCAAACATCAGCTGGTCGGCTCAGGCGCCACCATGAAAAAGCTGCTGGTGCAAATTGACCGCGTCGCCGCCAGTGAAACACGAGTTTGTATTCTTGGCGAAACCGGCACGGGCAAGGAGTTGGTCGCGCGGGCGATTCACGACAGGTCGCAACGCCGCGATATGCCGTTCATTACTCTGAACTGCGCAGCGGTCCCGGCTGAATTAATTGAATCCGAGCTCTTCGGTCACGAAAAAGGCGCATTCACCGGAGCCGCCGGCCGCCACATTGGCAAGTTCGAACAAGCCGAAGGTGGCACGCTCTTTCTGGACGAAATTGGAGACATGCCCGTCGCTATGCAGGCCAAGCTGCTTCGCGTGCTGGAAGAAAGCGAAATCGAGCGGGTTGGCGGCGAAAGACCGGTGAAAGTGAATGTCCGCGTGGTCGTGGCCACGCACCGCAACCTGGAGGAACTCGTCGCGCAAAATACTTTTCGCCGCGACCTTTTTCACCGCGTCTACGTGTTTCCGCTTTTTCTTCCGTCACTTCGTGAAAGGCCGGAAGACTTCGCTGAACTCTTGGCTCACTTTGCGCGACAGCTCGCGTCGCAAAACGGCTGGAAGGAAAAGGAATTCGCGGAAGATGCGATCGCCATGCTGCAGCGCTACTCGTGGCCCGGAAATGTGCGCGAATTGCGCAATATCGTCGAGCGGCTCGTGCTTCTTGCGGAAGGCCAAAAGGTCTCCGCCGGGGACGTTCAACTTGTCTTGCCTGCCGCCATCGCCCCGCCGCACGACAATGCGAGTTCATCGCTCGCGGCTGCTTCCGGCACGCTCGCTGCGCGCACTGAATCCTTCGAAAAAGAGGTTTTGCTCGCGGAGATTCGCCGCCACAACTTTCACATGACCAATGTTGCTCGCGCTCTGGGCCTCGAACGCAGCCATCTTTACAAAAAATGCCAGCAATTGGGAATTGACTTGCAATCGCTGCGCAGACCGGAATAAATCAGAGGCATGGATCCGTGGCTGATCGAACTCCCTGCGGCTGCCGTGTTTTCTGGCGCCGTCGTCTCCTACGCGGCCGTCCATCCCCGCGCGCAGCTTTTTGGAGCGACACTCCGTCAGACCGCCTCTCCAAGGCAGTTGGCGCTTACGTTTGACGACGGCCCAAATCCAGCGATCACGCCGCGGCTCCTGGACCTGCTGGACCGGCACGATGCCAAAGCTACGTTC
>QHYO01000117.1 GCA_003224135.1 Acidobacteriota bacterium
CAAACCAATAAGCAAATTGCAGAGCGAAAGCCGTTTTGTCCTACTCGCAGATATACGCGTCGTTTTCATGGGAAGGACAGGAGGAAGGCATTATACAACTCGTGTCTAACTCAGTTGGCAGGCGACTTAGACGATTACGCCCTTATGCGATAGTCCGACTGCATGAGGAACCGAGCGAATTTGAGCTCGATTACTTAACTATGCATAGTTAAGTAGTGAAAATATATCGACATTACAGTTGACATCGTTAGTTAATCATGCCATAATGGTCACATACCAATAGAACCAAACGGCAATCTGAGCTGACACGAGTTATCTGAAATTGCCTTGGCCAAACAGATCTCTAAGAATTTAGTGAGGTAATTGAAATGAGAACAATGAATCGCTGGGAACAACCTTTCCGTGGGGCTACGACCCTGCAGGAACAGATCAATCGCGTATTTGGCGATGTGGTGGGACGTGCGGGCGAGGAGTCGAACTTGACCCCCTGGGCCCCGGCCGTCGACATCTACGAGACTGAGCATGAGCTGGTCGTGAAGGCGGATCTGCCGGATGTGGATCCGCAGGATCTGGACATCCGCGTCGAGAACAACATTCTGACAATTCGCGGCGAACGCAAGTTTGAGAGTAAGGTGAACGAGGAAAACTACCTGCGCGTCGAACGCTCGTATGGCTCGTTCAGCCGAAGCTTTCAGCTGGCGACCTCCGTGAACTCGGAGGCGATCAAGGCCGACTATCAGAATGGCGTGCTGACGCTAAGCATCCCGAAGCGCGAGGAAGCAAAGCCGAAGCAGATCAAGGTGAATGTTGGAACACCGGCCATGGCGGCCGTGGCAGGCGCCCGCTGAGGAGACCAGAACTCGAAGACGAAGTAGCAAGGGGCTGGCGATATCGCCAGCCCCTTCTGGTCAGAAGCGACAGCACACAGGAAGCGGCGGCGCGATCTCGCGAACCGTGAAGCCTAGCCCCCATTCTTCTTTCGGCAGTTCTCAGCCCACGCGCCTCTTGGCCCAAATCCTTCAATCCAAATCCATTCTTGCGGCAGTTCCATCACGAGTCCGTTAATCTCACCCCGTTCCCACGGGCGGGAAGAAGTAGAGTTGTCTTGTGCTGCGATGATCAAATCTAGCTTGTCAGGCAGAGTTCCCACTATCTGGCAGGGTGCGGCGTGGCCTGAAGCACATCAGTTGACCGACCGCCAAGTACCTCTTCTTCTGCCGATGGAAGCTGTCCGTTGCGTTCCACAAGCTGCTCGAAGCGTGCGCCGTTGACCAGAATCATTCTCGTAACATCGACTTTTTCCGATTTCAACTGTCCCTGCGAGTCCAGGCGCCGATCCTGATCACGCTGCACGTAGGTGTAACGATCACGCGCTTCTAAACTCCGCTCGGCGGCCAGGACTGATTGGCCGATGATGTGACGGGCGTCCGGGATGCTTGCATGATCCTGAAGTTTGTCCGGCACACCATTTTGAGCAAAGAGTACGGATGAAGCCGCAATCAGACCCAATACCGCTGCGATCCGAGATTTAGCCAGGAATTCCATTTTTAATTCAAAGGAAGCTCTAGACTCTGGAGAATCAGGGCCCAGAAATAGAGTAGCCCGTGGAGAATTGAACGTCTGTGCAAATTGGAACAAGTCCAGGAGTGTCCATATAGGGACAGACAGGCGAACACCGACCTTAGTAACCTAATTTCGATTTCGTTCAGAGCAATCCGGTTCCTCGCAAAGCGAAGTCCTGATCCCCAATCCACGGCGCTAGCGAAAGGAATTTGGAAGCAGGAAATCCGTTCCTTCGTCTCCGGAGTGGAAGGCAAGAATTAGACGGCCGAGAAGTCTCGTGATACACAAATGCTTTGTTCTGCTGCTCGGAATGTTTATGGGTAGCCAAGCAGCCGCAGGCCAAATACCCGCACGACGGATCGTCCCAGCGCAAAAACCGGTCGCGCCGGTCATCACGGTCTTCAGGGCGGAATCGAAAACTTTGTTGCCACCATCCTTCCTGCTTTCGCAGGATCGGGAAAATACGTTTGCCCATGCAAGTCTGCGCTACGCAGAAACCTACGAGCGTGATGACATGCTGGAGCGCCTTTCGCCGGTGATAAAGGTCAAGACTTTGATTCTGACGCAGGTGAGCCTGCCACTCGTCCAACTCTGGGACGGAAAGCTCGAACTGGAGGCCTTTCAGAGTACGCTGCACATTCAGAACGTGCAGTTTGGCGCTTTAGGCAATGGCGCCATGCCGGACTCTCGTCTTCCACAACAAAATTTCCCGGGCGGCTCACGTTCGGTCCATCTGTCCGGCGTCAGTCTGCAATTTCATTTTGGCCAGGCCCAGCGGACGCGACGCCCGACGCAGGGATGGAGGTGTGTGCCGCGAATGGTGGCCGCTCTTCTAAACTGAAGTGTATCGCTGCGGACAGCTTCAAGACTTAGAGCAAGGCAAGGAGCAAGTGGCTTGTAGGAAGGCTTAGGGCAGTGTCATTTGCCCCGAAAGTGCGCATCCAAGAGGAGCGACCTCGATCAATACGTCGTTGCCCGCCGGGCCGAATTGGGATTCGCGGTGAATGACCAACGGAAGAATCGCAAATCGCATCGTTCGCAGCGAAACGGCCTGACAAACAGCATAGCCAGGATTCTTTCAATGATCCCCTTGCGCTTTGATCGATGGATGCGCTCACTTGTGCACTGTGGACAATTCACGATAACGATGCTCCTAACGATTGAGCCGGAAACTAATCTCGCCGTAATGATCTGATGAAGCAGACTCGACGTCTGTCTCGTTCTGAACACCGTGAGCTGATTGTGTCCGTCCTTCGCGAACTTGGAGTTTCTTCGCCGCAAGTTGCATTTGGGTAGGACGAAACCCTTAATTTCGAGCCTGTACAAAACTGAACAGATTCTCATTTCTCATCTAAGTAGTATCGTCGCGAAAGGGTTCGCGTATCCGACTCGCTCTCCCCTTCGGGCGGACCGCACCGGTGATTCTGGATATGGCGTTCACCCCACGTCCGACTCAGGGCGCGCCCTTTTCGTACATCGCGACAGGGATGCGATCGATGCCTGTGTGCAGGAGCACGAGAAAGCGCAATTCACGGTCAGCTCCGATTGTGTCTTGAACCTGTCACAGTGCGCAGAACAGCTCCAATCCAAGTCGTATGATGTCATCATCGCTGAGTACCTCGGTTCGCAGTGCAGCGGGCCGCAGGGCTTGCAACTTCTTCATCAGATCCTCCAGGAGATCGCGGTTATTTTTTTGACGCCCCGATTTGGAAGCGAATCTATCGTGGAACTGACGGCTGAAGGTTCTTTCGAGTACGTCGAGCGAGAAAATATCGCTCACCTACCGATGGTGGTTCGTCGGGCGCTGAATCACAAGGAACTGCGGGAAGAACTGGCGGAGGCGAAGAAAGCATTGCAGCATTCGCAATCGCTCTATCGGGCGCTCGAGGACAATCCTACGTACGGAATCTACCGGTGTGATGCCGAGGGAAAATTGCTCGACGTGAATCAGACGCTGGTCACGATGCTTGGCTATGCGTCGAAAGAGCAACTCCTTGCGGCGAATCAAGAGTCCGAGATCATTCCTAATCTCCGCAATGGTTCTCTCTTTGCGGGCCTTATCCCTGAGACCAAGCGAATCGAGCCGGTCGAGATGGAGTGGAAGCGGAAAGACGGGACGAAACTGAAAGCCAGGCTAAGCGGTCGGGGTGTATACGACGATCATGGAAACTTTGCAGGCCATGAAATTATCGTCGTGGATGTCACAGAACAGCGCACGCTTGAGGACCAACTGCGCCATCAGGCATTGAGCGATTCGCTGACCGGCTTAGGCAATCATCGCCGGCTGTTCGAGGTGCTGCACGCGGAGATCTGCCGAACCAAGCGCACCGGGCGTGAGTTTTCTATCAGGTGGGAAGCCGGGCGCTCTGCAGGCTCGGGGAGATCATTGCAGACTGTTGCCGGTCCGTGGACACGGCGGCTCGGCACGGCGGGGATGAATTTGCCCTGGTCCTGCCCGAAACAGGCCCAACTGCCGCTGCATTGGTAGGACAGCGGATTTGCGATCTCCTTGCGAAAGATACCGAAGAACCCCAGCTCTCAGTGAGCGTCGGCGCAGCCGGTTATCCGAGCGATGCCGAAACCATCGGAACCCTTCTCTACGCAGCGGACCGGGCTCTGTATGCGATGAAAGCCAAGAAGCCAGGGTCCCATCTCTCCGCTCACGCGCCTTATTCGTTCTCGGGGGATTCGAACGCTGAGTTTCACGAGAATCGAGAATGATCTAGGCACTCTCTCGAAAGAGGAAAGCTCACATGGATGAGTCTAAATTCCGCTCGCTGGCAAAATGGCAAATTTCTGTGCCGCCTCGCTATTCCGAAAACAGAATTCAATACTTGCTAAAAACGGAGGAGCAGATTCTTCAAGCGATTTCCGCTCGAGCGCCAATTTCGAGAATTCTGAACGATATCTGTAACGCTCTCGATTGTCAGATAGGGAATATGGTTTCCCTGATCTCCATGCCAGACGAGAACGCAAGCAGTGCCGCTGAAGTTTCGCGTAGCGCTGCGCTCTTTGGTCTGCATTTTTTCTTTTCCGCAGTGATCTGGGCTGAGAGTGGAGAACTTCTCGGGTCTCTGGAGATGTACGGTTGTGTGTCGCGCAACCCGTCCCCACGCGAGTTTCAACTGATTGAGCGGGCAGTCTGCTTGGCGGCAGCCGCGATCAAGCG
>QHYO01000716.1 GCA_003224135.1 Acidobacteriota bacterium
GCCTCGAAAGACTCAGCCAGCTATGGCGGCCATATCGCGCCGTAGCCGCGCGTCTTTTCTGGCACGCTTACCTTTCAAAGCGTGGCCAAAACAGCGTTACGATCAGTTTGTAATTCATATGTGTCGAGATGTATCGCTACAGTCTTGTGTCAGACGCTGGCATTCCGTAAAATCTATATTTTTACTTCGTGATCATCCATGACTTTTATTCCCCGTCGATCTTTCGTGGCCATCACAGGTGCGGCGCTCGTCGTTCCCAACTCCCTTCTCGGCAGTCAGCGGCAACAATCTGAGGTGCCTCCTTTGGTCGATCAGGTGCCAGCGATGCTCGATCACATCCTTCTCGGTTGCAACGATCTCGAGCATGGCATCGCTTTCGTCGAACAACACACGGGTGTTCGCGCCGCGTCCGGCGGAGTGCACCCAGGTCGCGGCACGCAAAACGCGCTTCTCTCGCTCGGCACTCGCCGCTACCTCGAAATCATCGCGCCCGATCCGCAGCAGACCAGCTCTTCGTCCGAACTTCCAGCGAAGCTTAAAAAGCTCAGCGAGCCCCGCTTGGTCGGATGGGCGGCGCATCCCGGTGACCTTCAGGTGCTCGCGGCCGATCTTGCCAGAGCCGGAGTCGCCGCCGAGGGACCCACTCCCGGTTCGCGCAAACGCCCCGACGGCAGCGTCCTGCACTGGAAAACAGTGAACTTGAAAGACGACGCAAACGGTATGCTTCCCTTTTTTATTGAATGGAGCGCCGACTCGCCGCACCCCTCCTCTGACTCTCCGTCCGGCTGCCAACTCCTCCGCTTCGAGCTGCTCAGTCCCGATCCAGCCGCCCTCGACAAACAAATCACACTCCTCAACCTCAAAGCCCCGCTCGCGAAGAACCCTGACCCTCAACTCCACGCCGTCATCTCCGGCCACAAAGGCAAACTCGACGTCGCCTCCTGAGTCATGTCTGCCCAGCTTCGACGGTCACGCTTTAACTCTTTAACCACCGACCCGTCACGCGAGTCCCTCGCTGTGCGTGTCTCGTGCGATACTGTCCACGCTCAACGGAGGCCCCATGTCCAGCACCCCTCAGTTCGGCACGGCGGAATACAAGTCCGCGACTGGTTCCGATCGTTGCAAAAGCTGTCAGCAGGAATTGACCAGCACCTACTTTCGCATCAACGGCATGCTCGCTTGCGAGAAATGCACCAGCCAGCTGCAAGCGCAAACTCCCAAAGACACTCATGCGACCTACGTCCGCGGAATCCTATTTGGCGTGGGCGGCGCAATCTCGGGTCTCATCCTTTACTCGGCGTTCAGCATCATTACCGAAGTTCAGATTGGCTTTGTTGCCTTGGCAGTTGGTTGGTTGATCGCCACCGCAATCAAGAAGGGTTCCAACGGAGTCGGCGGTCGCCGTTATCAAATCGCCGCCGTTGCCTTGACGTATGCCGCGGTTTCGCTTTCCGCAATTCCCATAGGCATCTCCTACCTCATGAAGGAAAAGAAGCCCGCTGTGGCTTCCTCGGCTAATGCTTCGCCGTCTGGCAGCTCCGCCACGGGCGTGGGTGCGTCTTCCTCTCCGAACGATTCAGCGATCGCTGGCCAGCCAGCAAAACAGAAAAAGAATCTTGGTTCGATCGCTGGCGCTCTCCTCATTGCCGGGCTCGCCTCGCCTTTCCTTGAGCTACAGGGCGGTTTTTCGGGCGTTATCGGGCTAGTGATTATTTTTGTCGGAATGCGTATCGCCTGGAAAATGACGGCCGGTCCGCGCTTGGAAATCCTCGGCCCATTTCAGGCCAACGGGCCTCCGGCCGCTGCGCCAAGCGCTTGACCATTGGCCATCTCCGTGTTTTCATCGACCACTGAATTGACCATCCGCAAATGCAAGACTTGTGGACGGGAACTCGCAACAACCGAACTCGCCTGCGTGCAATGCCACACTCTCGCATTCTCAGAAGAGCTGACAATCCTTTCCGCGCGTGCCAATCGTCTCGAAGAACAAGGCGACTTCGCACAAGCTCTCGAAGAGTGGCGCAAGTCACTCGACATGCTTCCGCATCAATCCACTCAGGCCGGTTGGGTCCGCGATCACGTCCGCAAACTCGAACTCTCTCTCGAGGCGTCCCCTCCTCCGCCAAAAAATAACTGGGCGAAAAAACTTGGCCCGTTCTCTCCGATCGCCATTTTTCTTGCGAAAGCAAAATGGCTTTTCGCACTTTTCAAATTTAAATTTCTCTTTAGCCTCGGCGCTTTCTTCGCGCTGTATTGGGCCATGTGGGGCTGGAAGTTCGGCGTCGGTTTCGCTGTTCTGATTTTGATTCACGAAATGGGTCACTACATTGATATCCGCCGCCGCGGCCTTCCCGCAGATATGCCCGTTTTCTTGCCGGGGTTCGGCGCGTACGTGCGCTGGCAAGCTCTTGGCGTTTCTGTCCGTCGCGTGCCTGCTCCTCTGGTGGCGGACCGGCAACCCGCTTTGGGCGGGTTTGGCGCGCGCAGGTGCCTGGCTGAATTTAATGAATCTGATTCCCATCTGGGTCCTCGACGGCGGTCAAGCGACCAACGCCCTCGACCGCAACGGACGCTGGGTTCTCCTTGCTTCCACCGTCTTCCTGGCATTGCTATTTCAGGAGGGAGTTTTCGTCCTGGTTGCAGGTGGGTTCGTCTGGAGGCTCTTCACCAAGGACCTCCCTGCGGTCTCGAGCCCGCGAACCGTCGCCTATTTCGCCAGCGTGATCGCATTCCTGGGCGTTGTCTTGCGATTTGTGCCAGGTCACGGATTCACCCGCTAGCGCCACGCCGTTCTGAACTGTTCCCAAATGACATTTTCCCAAAATGAAACGCTTTCCTCCCCTCCGCCACTACTCTTGTGCACCAACAACTCAGGGGCATTTGCTCGATTCCTTCCGTTGGGTTGAAGGCGCCAGGGGGCACGCTGGGAATTGCGGTCACCAATTCTGGCATGTGCCCCCCATTTTCTCCCTGGCGGATCGGCGTCCTTAAGAGCGCGGCGCTGAGGCGACCGCGTTCCGGGGGGAAGGCACGGGCTTCAGTCGGCGCCGCACACCGAACCGGCATTCAGGATTTTTAAGCCTGCGGCACGTCGTGTCGCTCTGCCGATCGCTTTACGTTCCGTTGGTAGTGGGTCATCTCTAACGACGCTGGCCGTGTCAAGAGTCTTTTCTTTTGAGTTTTTCTTTCTCTCTGCACACCCCTGCGTTCGCGCAGGTGCACGCTTTTGTTCGACGCCGTTCGCCTGATTTCATCTGTGGTCACCCTTACAGTTGCTCAGCCTGTGTCAGTTCATCGATCTAGTGTTGCCCACCAAACATCTCTTCAGTCATGAAATACCATGATGAGTTATTCGAACCCCCTCTTCAGGGAGGCGCGTAGCCTAATCAGTTTCACAGTCATTGGATTGCAGGACTATGACCCACGTCTGGCATTCCCGCACAGGCAGCACCGCTTTTCTGCCGCATCTGGCCACGACGACAGAACTCTTGGTAATCAATCTGGTCGCGCAACATAATGTAGAGCCGAATCCCGAGCTTACGAGCTGCGGCGACTCGTGCTTTACCCAATCCCTTCTGTGCCAGCTTGCGCCGATAGAAGCGGCCTATAATTCGCATCTCGGCCTCCTCCGGCTCGAGCGCTGTTAGGTGAACACCGAAACAGTCTACTCGGACCGCTGCGAGGCCGGTGTCGTTATGACATCAGTTTCAGGCAACCGCGTCAGTCGGGCAATGTTATGCAATCATTGGCTCTGGAAATTTGGCTTTGAATTTGTAGGGGACACACTTCAAGAGCAAGTGGAAACCACTAATCCCAGATCCTACGTTTTCTGCAAGATAGCAAGGATTGCGACGCGCATTTGTCAGTTGGGATTGACCATATTTCAAAGTTGCCGTCGAGTTCGATCCGGTCGCTCGATCGGACCGCCACAACCCTGGATTTGTGACTTCGTCGAGGACAGTCGCGACATCACCGCGAAAGTCTCGCGGCCATACTTGCAATTCGTTGATTGGTCCCTCGGAAAACTAACTCCCGAGCCTGGTTACCGGACGTCTCTCGAGGCGCCTTAACCAGCACCTGACCGTTGCTCTTGCGGCCTACAGCTTCCCATTATTTTCTTGCAGTGGGCGGAGCGGCTAGCACTTGCCTAAATAGAAGGTCGTAGTAAGTGCCAACCCCCGGAGATGACATGAATGCATCCCTTCTAACTTCCTGGAATCCGTGTTGTTTCATAAATGGCAAAAGTTCTGAGAGTTTGCAGCAACCAAGGTAAGAATCGAAATCTGCAACCTCCGTCTTCACATACTTAAAGCGATGCAATAGGCCGGTGGCTCCTTTGAGCGCTAGCAGCTCAGAGCCTTGAGTATCCAGGACCAGCGCTGTATTTGTTCCCAGATCGATGGACTGTGTTCTTACTAGAGTGGTCAGAGTTGTGGATTCAACAGATATGTCGTGGGTGAAAGATATCTCAGGCCACAGCTGTCGGTGTTCACCTAATTCGAATATCGACGAGGATGCGCCAGCATTACTGGCCACGTGCAACGTACAAGTAGTGCCGTCGCGATCAAGAACTAACGCTTTATATGCCTTTTGCTTTGGAAATGATTGGAGAGTAGTCCGCAACAGTTCAAATACCGAAGGGATCGGCTCTATCCAATAAACGTTCAAGTTAAATTTCGCGTATAGCTCACGTTCCTGCCCCTCGTTTGCTCCCACATGCACGACAGTATCAACATGCCGTAGAAAACCGTTCTCGGACCATAGAGTACGGCGAACCTTGTTTAGCATGCGTTTTGCGAAATTGTAAATCATAGGATCGCATCTCGGACCCGGTTACTCCAGTAACCGCAACCCAGGTATCCGTTTCGCTCTGGTTCTCGAGTTGCCGGCTACTCGGGAGTCGACGCGATCCTACCACGATGTTTGAAATTCGAACGTGTCGCTCCGCCGGATGTGTAGTCGCATGATCGGAAACTGCCCCCCTGCCGTTCCGTTTCCCGCTTGCCGCCTACGCCGTGCCGCGTGCTATACTTTTAACCCGTCCTCTGTCGGCGAACCTGCCGTCTGAGGGGACGTGTGTTGGTGACAGATTCGGGCTCCGAGGCCGGCTATCCGTGTCCCTTGGATGCTTTTATCAGCTAGAGGGGGATTTATCGCAGAGCGGAATTTCCGGCAAGTGAGCGACAGAGTCCGTGTCAACGATCGGATTCGCGCTCGCGAAATCCGGGTGATTGACGAAGAAGGCGGCCAACTCGGGGTAATGCAGCCATTTGAAGCGCTTCGCATGGCTCGCGAACGTGGATTGGATCTGGTGGAAATTTCGCCAACGGCGGATCCGCCAGTTTGCAAGATCACCGACTACGGCAAGTTTCTCTATCAACAAAGCAAAAAGGCGCACGAACAACGCAAGAGCAGCCGTGGCTCGGCGTTGAAAGAAGTCAAGTTTCGGCCCGCCACCGCGGAACATGATTTTCAGGTTCGCAAGAACCAGATCATCCGATTCCTCGGCGAGGGTCATAAGGTCCGCGCCATGATTTTCCATCGCGGACGCGAAATGGCGCACCAGGAAGTCGGTCGCGCCAAAATGACGCGCCTGCTGGGCGAAATCGGCGATGCCGGCTCGGTGGAAACGCCGCCTCGCATGGAAGGTAACGTCCTCGTGGCGTTACTCGCTCCTAAAAAAGGCGTCGGCGCAGTTGCAGCCAGACCGAATTGACGCCCTAGGGCCCCCATTCTTCGCCACAAAAGAGGAACTATAGTTCCTCTTTTTTACTGAAAACAAAGGGTTTGCCTACCTAAAAAAAGAACCTGAAGAGGACGAGAGGATTTACAAAGCAATGCCACGCAACCGATCGAAACCTAAAAAGAAACTCAAGACGCATCGCGGCGCCGCCAAACGCTTCAAAATCACGGGCA
This sequence comes from Acidobacteriota bacterium, assembly GCA_003224135.1. Taxonomy (GTDB): domain Bacteria; phylum Acidobacteriota; class Terriglobia; order Acidiferrales; family UBA7541; genus Acidiferrum. Next base: position 5,917 of record QHYO01000716.1, read on the forward strand.
CCGGAAAACTGCTTCGCATGCATTCCGGCAAGCGCCACCTGCTCGGAACCAAAGCGCCCAAGCGCATGCGCAAGCTCAAGAAGCTGACCAGGGTCAACGACGCCGACTTCGCCAAGACCATGCAAATGCTTCCGTACGGTTTGAAGTAAGGAGCTCTAGGGATTTGTTGTCGGGTCGTGAATTTGGGCCAATTGGCCTCGAATCTAGCGATGCAGTGAAAAGTTTTTTTCGCGAAGTGTTTTACCGCTTTGCGAAACAAATGCAGGATGCGAAATAAGTCCTGTAAGCCGCTCTCGAATCTCTGACGAGCGGCAATTCGTGCCAGGCAGTGCTACACGGGTGCCTGCCGGCCGAAAATGCTGCGATTCATTTCGTGGCAATGCGATACACACCGGAAACAAACCCGTTGCGCGAAGCTGTCTTTCCGCGTCGCTGCAACCTGTGTTGTTTCCAGAAACACTGAATCGGGTGGCCGGTCTTTCGCGTTTTTTGCGTCCCGCGCATTGCGGGAAGACCGGTTCTCTTCGCTCCGAGCCGCCCGGTCTAAAGGAGCAAACCCATGGCTCGCGTAAAACGCGGCACAAAGCGCCGTGCACGGCGCAAGAAGTATCTCAAGAGGACAAAGGGCTTTTTTCTCACCAAGAGCAAGCTCTATCAATCCGCACAGGAAGCGGCAAATCGCGCCGATCGTTACGCGTTCCGCGATCGCCGCGTCAAGAAGCGTCAATATCGCCGCCTCTGGATTCAGCGCATCGGCGCAGCCGCCCGGCTGAACGGCATTACCTACGGTCAGCTGATTCACGGCCTCAAAGCCGCGGGCATTTCGCTTGACCGCAAAGTGCTCGCCGACATCGCCGTAAAAGATGCCGCCGGCTTCACGCAACTCGTCGAAAAGGCAAAAGCCTTCGCGCCGAAACCAGCCGCAAAAAAAGCGTAGCGTTTGGAGTGTCTTAGGATAGCTTTCCCGTAGGGGCACGATAGATCGTGCCCCCGAGGCTGCTGCTGGCTGGTCCTATTTGTTGTCGCCCGGGCGAAGCGAGGAATCTGTCTTCGTTCGATGTATTCTATCTCTCCATCATGCCGACCACTGACGGTTCGCACGACAAAACTCTCGCCGCTCTCGGCGTTACGCGGCCGGAGCAACTAGCTTTCTTGTTCGCGGAAATTCGCGCCCGCTTTGATTCCGAATCCGGAGCCGTCCGCGACGAAACTGCATTCAAGCAGTTCCGTGACGCTTGGCTTGGCCGCAAATCTGGCGTTCTCGCCGGCATCACGGACAATTGGCTGAAACCCGCCACGCCGGAATTGAAGCGCGCGGTTGGCGCGGGCTTGAACGAACTTCGCGCTCACGTGGACGCGCAAATTGAATCGCGCCGCGTCGTAATTGAGTCCGGCGCCGAAGAAACGGCTCTCGCAAAAGAGCGCGTGGACCTTTCGCTTCCTGGTGTCGTTCGTCCCATCGGTTCGCGCCATTTGATTCGTCAGGTTTTTCAGGAGATCGAAGATATTTTCGTTTCCATCGGATTTTCCGTCGTGGAAGGTCCGGAAATCGAAACGCCTTACTACAATTTCGAAGCGCTCAATATTCCGGAATTTCATCCTGTGCGCGACGACATGGATACGTTTTATCTGGAACTTCCCAAAAGCGGTCCTGGTCCGCTGCTATTGCGCACGCACACTTCTCCGGTTCAGATTCGCACCATGGAAAAGCAGAAGCCGCCTGTGCGCGTCATCGTTCCCGGTAAGGTCTACCGTCGCGACAATCCTGACGCTACGCACTCCTTCATGTTTCACCAGATCGAAGGCCTCGCCGTCGATACGGATATTACGTTCTGCGATTTCACCGGCACCATCGAATATTTTGTCAAACAATATTTTGGTCCCAGCGTGAAAACGCGTTTTCGTCCGAGTTATTTTCCGTTCACCGAGCCGTCGGTGGAATTCGACGTCTCCTGCATTTTCTGCGGCGGCAGTGGCGCCGGACCTGGCGGCGCGACATGTGGCAAATGCAAGGGCTCTGGCTGGATTGAACTTTTTGGAGCGGGCATGGTCGATCCCGCGGTCTACGGCTTTGTGAACTACGACGCGAAAAAAGTAAGCGGCTTTGCATTCGGCATGGGCATGGACCGTCTCGCGATGCTCAAGTACGGCATAGACGACATCCAGGTGTTTTTTCAAAATGATGTGCGCTTCCTGAAGCAGTTTCCGTGAGCGCCGCGATGAATTTCACCGACGCCAAACAGCGCTTCTCGGATCGTGTAGCGGACTACGTTCGCTACCGTCCTGGCTATCCGCTCGCGCTGATCGATCTTCTTCGTGCTGAATGCGGCTTGCGGCCCGATCAGGTCATTGCCGATGTTGGTTCGGGCACGGGACTTCTTTCCAGGCTCTTTCTCGACAACGGCAATCGAGTTTTCGGAGTTGAGCCGAACGAAGAAATGCGTCAGGCGGGTGAAGAATATCTCGCTGCGTATGACCAGTTCTCAAGTGTCAGCGGTTCTTCCGAAGCCACGGCGCTGCCTGAGGCGAGTGTGGATTTTATTACGGCCGCTCAGGCGTTTCATTGGTTTGAGCCGGTGGCCACGCGCCTGGAATTTCTTCGCATTCTTAAACCGCACGGATGGGTCATCGTGATTTGGAATGACCGCAGAATTTCGGAAACGGCTTTTGGCCGCGCGTATGAAGATCTCCTCGTCCGCTATGGCACGGACTACGCGCGCGTGAAAGAGGCGTATCCCGAAACGCAGGACATGAAAGACTTTTTTGGAGAAGAAAATTTCCAGCGTCGCGAGCTGCCCAATTTCCAGGACTTCGATTTCGATGGCCTCGCGGGCCGGCTGCGCAGCAGCTCGTACGCGCCAAAGGAAAACCACGCGAATTACGCGCCGATGATGGCCGCGCTTCGCGAACTTTTCGATGCCAATCAAAAGATTGGCCGCGTCCGCATGGATTACACGACGCAAATGTATTTTGGCCAGCTTGATGCGAACAGGAAGTCGGCATGAAGATCGTTTATAACTGGCTGAAGGATTTCCTCGATTTGACGGCGACCCCGCAGGATCTCGCATCGCGCCTTGCGCTCTCCGGTACCAACATCGCCAGCGTGGAAGCGCAGCCTCTCGGCGGAGTGATCGACGCGGAAGTCACCTCGAATCGGCCCGATTGCCTGGGCGTTTACGGAATCGCTCGCGAAGTCGGCGCCATCTTCAAACTTCCCATGAAATCTGTCGTGCCAAAGCCTGTTGAATCTTCCGCTGCAAAAACGAGCGATGCCGTCTCCGTCAACATTCAAGCACCCGAATTGTGTGGCCGCTTCACCGCGCGTGTGATCCGCGGTGTAAGAATCCAGCCTTCACCTGCCTGGCTGCGCGAACGTCTCGAAGCCGCCGGTGTAGCATCCATCAGCAATGTCGTGGACGCAACCAACTATGTGTTGCTTGAGCTTGGCCACCCCCTCCACGCATTCGACTACGATCTGGTGCGCAATCACTCGATTGTCGTGCGCCGCGCCAAACCTCAAGAAAAAATCAAAACACTGGATGGCATCGAACGCACGCTCGATCCGTCCTTCAGCGTGGTATGCGACGGAGACGGTTCACGCGCTGTGGGCATCGGCGGAATCATGGGCGGCGGCGAAACGGAAATTTCCTTCTCTACGAAAAATGTTCTGATCGAATGCGCGTGGTTTGAGCCTATAGCGATCCGCCGCGCGACACGCTTTTTGAAACTGCACACGGAAGCCTCCATACGATTCAGCCGCGGTGCCGATCCGGAAATGGCGGAACTCGCTTCGCGCCGTTGTGCGGAACTGATTCTTCAGCTCGCAGGCGGCGAATTGCTCTCCGGAGTCGTGGACATTTACCATGGCAAGCGC